>JBHELP010000239.1:0-4089 GCA_046263035.1 Candidatus Dormibacteria bacterium
ATGGTGGTGAAGCCGGTGGGGGGAGGATCGACCATCGGCCTCACCATGGTCCGGAATGACGGGGACCTGCCCGCGGCCCACCAGGCGGCCGCGGAACACGACGACGTCCTCTGCGAGAGGTTCGTCGAGGGATGTGAGATCACTGTGGGGATCCTGGGTCATAATGCTCCCACGGCATTACCGACCCTGGAAATCGTCTCCCATCGTCCTCTCTACGACTATGCAGCCAAATACACACCGGGTCAGAGCGAGCACGTCATTCCTGCCCGGCTTCCCGAGCAGCAGCGGCTGGAGGCGCAGCGGGCGTCGGTTGCCGCGCATGTCGCGTTGGGCTGCCGCGACATGTCACGGGTCGACATCATCGTCGATGCCGCGGGTACACCATGGATTCTCGAGGTGAACTCCATTCCCGGGCTGACCGAGCTCTCCCTCCTTCCCGACGCCGCCCGGGCCGCGGGGATCGGCTTCGCGGACCTCTGTGACCGGTTGGTGGGTGAGGCCCTGGGACGTGGGCCCTCCGGGCGACGATCGTGAGCGTTGCTCTCGATCAACGAGGTCAGCGGCGAGCCCGAGTCAACGCCGCCGCCGCCCACATCGCGGCGCGTGAGCCTCGCCTGCGTGCCCTGGCCATCCCCCCGTCGCAGCCCCTGAGACCCTCGGCCCGGCGGCGTCTTCATGCCGGCGACCAGCCCAGGGTGCGTGCTCGCCGGCGGACCCGGACCTTGGCTCAGCGGACGGCATCCATCATGGTGCTCCTGATCGAGGTCGCCGGGCTGGCTGCGGCCCTCAGCCTGCCCATGTTCACGCCCACGCAGGTGAGCGTCGACGGCGCCGGATTGCTCACCGAGACATCGCTGCTGCAATCCGCGGAGGTGCCCTCGGCGAGCATCTTCACCATCGACGGCGAGGCCATCCGGGAGCGGCTGCAGCGGCTTCCCATGGTGCGCGGCGTCACCGTCACCACCGAGCTGCCGTCCACGGTGCACATCGCGGTGACAGAGTGGAAGCCGGTCCTCCGCCTCGCCGTCCCGGGTCGGAGCGTCTTCATCGGTGAGAACGGGGCAGCCGTCGATGTCGCCGCCACCCGCTCCGATGCGGCTCCGAGCGTCCCCGTCATCATCGACGGCCGCGCCGGCTCACCGGTCGGCGCCCGAGGTGAGGGGCTTGACCCGCGGCTGGTCCAGCTCCTCGTGGAGGCGGCCGCACAGTTTCCCGGCGCCTACGGCTGCTCAGTCGCCGCCTTTCAGTGGCAACCCGACGGACTCTTCTCGATATGGACCGATCGCGGATGGCGCGCCATCCTGGGTCACCTGGACACCGCCGACCAGGTGGCCGCGGTGCCGGCGCAGCTGGCCGCGCTGGGTGCCCTTCGTGGCCAGCTCAACCTCACCGCGCCGCAGTTTGGATACGTGAACCTGGAGAACGTCGATGCACCGGCGGTGGGAGGCGCCCCCGGACTGCCGGCAGAGGTGACGGCCGCGGCCGACTCACGCCCGGCCCAGGGCGTTACGGCTCCGCCCGTCGCCCCCGCCGGCCCGACGGTTCCCCGCGCATCAGCGGCTCCGGCGCCGACCGCCGCGGCGGCTGCGCCCCCCGCGGCCGCCGTGACATCCCCCCCGGTGTCTCCTCCCGCCGGCCGGGCTCCTCCCACGCAGCCACAGAAGGGACAGGGGTACATCATCTATATTCCTCAGGCATCCGGTCAGTGACCCAGAGGAGTCCGTGAAAGTCATCCCTGTCGGGTTGGTGGGTCTTGCCGCGGTGGCGGTCCTGTCCTGCGGGGGCGATCAGCAGACGGTTTCGCCGCCGGCGGCCACCTCGCGACCCCCCGAGGTGCCGGTGGCCCCCGCGACTGTGGCTCCGGCCAACACGGTCATCGCTCTCACCGCTCAGGAGCTGCTCGACCTGGCCCGGGAGCACCGCATCAAGAGCGCGACGGTCTATGACAATGGAATCGCCGGCCTCATGCTGTCGGATGTCAGCTCCGGGCAGCGGTTCTCCTCTCCCCGTCCCGGCACGGCGGCGGCCCTGGCCACCCTGAGCCGGGCGCTCACCGACGGGGGCGCCACGGTGGCCACCAGGCGAGGCACCGGCCCGTCACCCTGACGGCGGTCATGGATCCGTTGTGGGACCCGGGGCCGGTTCCCAGCGTCCTGGTCGCCGCCAACAGCTTCATCGGTCGGGATGCGGACATCCAGGGTCTGGCCGCCGGCCTGGAGACCTCTCGTCTCATCCTCCTCACCGGCCCCTCGGGCGTGGGCAAGACCCGTCTGGCCCGCGAGCTGGCCCACCGAATCGGACAACGGTACCCGGATGGGGCCCACCTCGTGGAGCTGGCCGACCTCACCGACCCGGCCCTGGTCGCCAGGCCGCGGCGCGCACGCTGGGGATCTGGGAGCAACCGGGCCGGCCGCTCCACGACAGCCTGGCGGCACAGCTTCGGGAGCGCCGGCTGCTGCTCATCCTCGACAACTGCGAGCACGTGCTGGAGTCCTCGGCGAAGCTGGTCGACGCCCTCCTCCAGGGCTGCCCCGAGCTGACGGTGCTCGCCACCACCCAGGCCAACCTCCAGATTGCCGGTGAGCGGGTGTGGCCCGTGGCCCCTCTATCGGTGCCGGATCCGCCCGCCGATGACGAGGCGGTGGAGGCGTCGGAGGCGGTGTCGCTGTTCTGCGCCCGGGCGGCCGCGGTCAAGCCCGGATTCGCCGCCACCGGCAGCACGGTGGCCGTTGTGGCCGAGATATGCCGCCGGCTGGATGGCATCCCCCTGGCCATCGAGCTCGCGGCGGCGCGGATTGCCGTGCTCACACCCCGCGACCTGGTGGCCCGTCTCAACCAGCGATTCCAGATGCTCACGGGCGGGAGCCGAGCCGTGTTACCCCGCCACCAGACGTTGCGGCTGGCCGTGGACTGGAGTCACGGGTTGCTCACTGATAACGAGCAGGTGCTCCTTCGCCGGCTCTCGGTCTTTGCCGGAGGCTTCGGCCTCCGGGCGGCTGAGGACGTGTGTGGTGAGGCCATCGGCGATGAGGTGCTGAGCCTGCTGGGATCGCTGGTGTCGCGCTCCCTGGTGGTGGCCGACACCACGGGCATCGAGGCGCGCTACTCGATGCTGGAGACCATCCGCCTCTATGCCGGTGACCGGCTTACCGATGCCGGGGAGACGGTCGCCCTGCAGGCCCGCCATGCGGACTGGTGCCTGGCCCTGGCGGAGACGGCCGAACCCGAGCTCACCGGGCCAGACCAGGTGGCCTGGATGGATCGTCTGGAGGCCGAGCACGACAATCTCCGCGCCGCGCTCGCATGGGTGCTGGCGGCAGGAGAGGCGGAAGGGCCCGCCGGTTGGCGGGAGCCCTCACCCTGTTCTGGCGCATTCGCGGGTTCTTCCGGGAGGGCCGCGACTGGCTTCTGGCAGCGCTGAACGCCTCGGCGGATGAGCCCGGAATCGTTGGGGCAAAGGCTCTCTGGGGGGCCGCCTTCATGGCTCTCATGCTCAACGAGGACCATCCCGCCGTGGCCCAGCTGGAGCAGTGCCTCACCCTGGCCCGCCGGGCCGGCGACCGCCGGCGTGAGGCTCGGGCCCTTCTCCTCCTTGGCAACCGCTTGATGTTCCTCGATCGGCCCCCCGCCGTGGTGCTGCTCCGCCAGTGCGCCGATGTGGCCCGCGAGGACGGTGACACCTGGTGTCTCAGCCACGCTCTGGCACTGCTGGGCCGGACCCAGGTGGAGATTGGCGCCGCCCTCGCGGCCCGCTCCGCGTTCGAGGAGTCCGTCGCCATCGCTCGCCGGACCCGCGACCAGCAGAGCCTCAAGATAAGCCTCAGCTGTGCCGGTGACGGCGCCCTCTTCTGGGGCGATTATGAAGCGGCCGAGGAGCTGCTCGTGGAGGGTCTTGAGGTCTCGCGGACCCTCGGCGAGCCCTATTCGGTCGCCGTGACCACCGCCAGCCTGGGAGAGCTGGCGCTCGGTCGAGGCGACCTGGACCAGGCCGAACGTCATCCCCGGTCCGGGCTGGAGCTGGCCAGGGTGTCGGCCAACCCGACGCCTGTGGCCAACGTCCTCGCCGTCCTTGCCCGGATCCCCCTGGAG
>JBHELP010000240.1:0-5464 GCA_046263035.1 Candidatus Dormibacteria bacterium
GCCGCCGGGGCCGGGGCCGGCGCCGACTTCGGCAGCGCCCTGGGCGAGGCTCTGGCCCTACCCGGGCAGAAGGACCTGGGCAGGCAGCTCAATCGTGCAGCGGGCGCGGCCATCGGCACCTTCGCCGAGACGCCGGTGGGCAACGCCGCGGTCATGGAGGCCACGCGGAGCATGCCCCAGGAGAGCTCGCCGGCTCAGCGGGTGGCCGCCTACAGCCACCAGATCAGCGACGATCCCGCTCGGGCTGAGGCTGTGGCCGGCGCCACGCTGGGCAGCCTGATGGGAGGCGGCCTGCCCGACCTGTCGCGGCTGCTGACGCCCCAATCCGAGCCGGAGCCGGCCACGTGAACCGCAGCATCCGCGTCCCCCTTGCGGTGGACGCCCAGGTCAGGCTACGCGCCGGCCCCTTTCTTTTTCCGCTGAGGGCCGTGATCCTCTGCGCACTCATGAGCCCACTCGTCTGGCTCATCATCAACGTCGGCGCGTTGCCGGATACCTGGCGCATGGCGGGCGGGCTGTTCATGCTCATGATGGCCGCTTCCATCAGCATCCCATGCCGGGAGGGGGTCTGGCTGGGCACGTGGGTTCTCTACCGTTCGGCGGGCAGGATCATGCCGTCGCTGATCATCGCCGGTGAGCCCCGCCGCGCCCATGTTCGCGCCGTCGGTGCCACCGTGCAGGTAGCGCGACCCCGAGCGGTGTTCACCTCGTCCATGCCCCTGCTGTCGCGCCTGAATCATGTCACCGGTATCCCGGAGACCAGCACGGTGGCGCCGGGCATCATCCGCCTGGTTCCCGGTGGGGCCCGTGCCATCATGCGACTTGCCGGGCCGGCTGTCTCCCTGTCGAGCGACGCCTATCTGAGCTGGTGCCGTCAGGTGATGAGCTGGGCTCTCTCAACCGAGTGCCCCGTGCAATTCCTCACCGTCATGAACCACTTCGACGGCGAGAGGGCACAGGCGGCGTTCGACCGGCGAACGTCCGGGTGGCCACGCACCGCGCTCCTCGAGATGGAGCGCGCCCTCGCCACCGACGTGGCGCAGCACACCCTGGGCCTGCGGCACTACGTCGTCCTGTCACCGCTCCTCGCCGACCCTGACGGCGTCCCACACCTGAGCCGGTTCACCCGGTTGACCTCGGCGCGGGATGCGACGGAGGCGGACGCCGACCGTGCGCTGCGCTCGGCGATGCGCGTCGCCGCCGGCCTCGGCATCGAGGTCTCACTCCCCGATCGCGACGACATCGCCGCCCTGCTGTCACACACCGTTCTCGGGGCCAAGGACGCGATGGTCGGCGGCGATGTTCTCCGGACCGGTGACCAGCACAGCGTGGTGATGACCATGACCCAGCTGCCCGCAACGATCGAGTCCGGAGTCGTCGTCGAGGCCATGATGCGGGTCCACACCCGCGGCCTGGCGAGCCTCCATGTCATGCCCGTTCACCAGGCGGCCGCGCAGAGGATCCTGCATCGCCGCACCGCGATGCTGGAGTACGCCGCCCGGCGCGGCGCCGACGCCGTGGAGACCGGCGTGGCTCTGCGCGACACCACCGGCGTCGTCGCCGCCATCGCGCAGCGAGACCTCGTGCCCTGCCGGATGGCGCTGACGCTCTCCGTGAGCCATCCAGAGCGCGTCGCTGCGCATGAGGCCGCGGAGCGGCTGACCGGCATCCTCACCGGGTGCGGCCTCACCCTCACCCCGGTCTCCTCGCCAGGGTTTCTTCCGGCGCTGGCCCTCTGCCCCGGCGCCGCCCCTCTGGGCCGAAGCCTGCAGCTGACCTCGGACGGTGTGGCGCTGCGCATGCTACCCGCCCTGGGGACTCCCTTCGACGACGTCACCGCGCCCTTGCTGGGAATAAACGCTCTCACAGGAGCACCGGCGTACTTTTCGATATGGGCGCCGCCCAATCACAACATGGTGGTGGTCGGCAGCTCGGGGTCAGGCAAGAGCGTGGCTGCCAAGACACTGCTCACCCGCCATCTCATGGAGGGGATGTCGGCGGTGGTGATCGATCCCGACTCCGAGTATCAGCAGGTGATGAACGCCATCGGCGGAGAGTATTTCGAGCTTGGCGAGGATGCACTCAACCCCCTGGCCGCCGGCACCCGTCTGCCTCCTGACACGGCCGCCAGCCTGGTGCTGCCGATTCTGTCCGTGATGGGAGGTGATGAGAAGGGGCTGCGCGATGGTCGTCCCATCCGGCGGCTCCCCGACGAGGACCAGGGATGGCTCCACGCCGAGGTCGCCTGCTTCTACCAGTCGTGGCCCGCGTCGCGCGCCGAGCCCGTCATGCATGACCTCATCGATTTCCTGGATACGGAGTCGCGGGCTCGGGCGCTGACCCCGCGAGAGGTCGAACGATGCTCCATCATCACCGCCCGCCTGCGTCGATACACCCAGGGACGGCGGGCCAGGGTCTTCGATCGCCACTCCTCCTTCGCGGTGGGTACGCGGCCCGTGGCCATCGGCCTCAGGGTGTTCGCCATGAGCTACGGCGCGGACCTCACCCCGGCCCTGGCGGTGGTGCTGACCAGCATCCTGGCGGCCATCGAGCGCCGCGCCGGGCGCATGATCGTGGTCGTCGACGAGGCCCACCGCGTCACCAGCGACCCCGACGCCGGCGAGGTCCTGGGGCAGCTGGTGCGGCAGGCCCGGAAGTATGGAGCCGGCGTGTGGATGTGTTCCCAGCGGGTCGAGGACTTCGTTCGCACCGATCTTGGCCGGACCCTCTCCGCAACCGCGTCCACCAAGCTCATCCTCGGCACCGAGGAGGCGGTGATCGAGGAGGTCGCCCAGGTGTTCAAGCTGCGCTCCGAGGAGGCGAGCGCCATCAACCCCATGGCCCAGGGTCGGGGTGTCTTCCTCTCCGGGGCGGAACGGACCATTGTCAACGTCCTCCCCGGGCCCGCCATCCTGGCGCTATCGGACACCAGTCCGAGCCTGCGGGGGAGGGCCGGACGCCGCCAGCACCCCGCCGGACCGACCCCGCGAGCCTGACCGGTGCCGCTGATCACGGTAGCGGCGGCGCTGCCGGCGCTCCCCGGGCGGAGGGGAGGCGCCGTCGTCGCCGGCTGCCTGGCCATCGCATGCGCTCCGGCGATGGCCCTGGCCATGGGGCTTGTCCTGCTCACCGCGGTCCTGGATGGCGTCAGCGGCGCCGGCGCGCTCCGTGGCTCCACCGCGGCGGCGCGGTGCCCCCCAGCCCCCGACGTCGACGCCCCCTGTGGTGGCGGGCCGGTGGTGGTGCCGGTGGGTACGCCGATGACCTGTCCAGGGCTGGCGGTGGCACGCGGCTTCCAGATGCCTATACACGCCGGCATCGACCTCGACTGCCCTGCCGGCACGCCGGTGCTGGCGACGGCGGAGGGCGTCGTGCGCCGGCGCGAGGACCATGGAGGCTCGTGTAGCCTGGGCGGCCTCGTCCGTGCGGGCGGCTACGGCACCCTGGTGGTTCTCGAACCCGTGGGGACGGAGACGATCCGCGCCCTGTACGGTCATCTGAGCGGCGTTGCCGTCTCTGACGGCGCCCACGTGCCGGCCGGCGCCGTGATCGGCTACGAGGGCAGCACGGGTTGCTCGACCGGCCCTCATCTCCATTTCGAGATCCGTGTCCGCGGGGTGCCCGTCAATCCATGTCCCTTCGTCAGTGAGGGCTATCCCTCGGTGGCGTGGCACTCCGCGGGCTGCCCACTTCATCTCCTCTGAGGCGGGCCGGAGCGGCGGGAACCGCCAGTCCTGGCGGCCCCGGCTCAGGAGGAGTAGGCGTCCAGCTGGTCGACCGCCGGCCTCAGGACGGGTGCGCGTCCAGCCGGTCCAGCGCCGCCCGCCTCACGGCGGGTGCGCGTCCAGCCGGTCCAGCGCCGCCCGCAGCCTGCTCAGGGTGATGTTCTTTCCCACGAATCGCATGGCGTCGAAGACGGGCACCCCCGCGGGGGTGCCGAGGATGGCGATGTACAGGACTCGGAATCCGTCGCGGGCCTTGACACCGCGAGATCCGAGGAGCGCGGTGAGCTGCTCGCGGAGACCGACAACGTCATCAAGTCCGCCCCCCTCCACGCCGGCGATGCACTCCCTGAGAAGCTCCGCGGTGGTCGCCCCATCCACCTTCGGGGGCGGGAAGAGCACTCCCTCCTGCCAGGGAGCATCCCCCAGCAGGGGAGCCGTCAGGGCGATGGCGTCGGTGAGCACGGTGATGCGCTCCTGCAGCAACGGGACCAGTGCCCGACGGGTCTCGAGGTTGGCGCCGGGCAGCACGCCGCGCAGGTGGCCGGCCAGCTGCCCAGGGTCCAGCCTGCGGATGTGGACACCATTGAGGTCCCTCAGCCGCCGGCTGTCGAGAACGGCCGGCGACGGTGCTACCCGCTCGAGGGAGAAGCGATCGCAGAGCTCGTCAGGGGTGAAGACCTCATCCTCCGTTCCCGATGACCAGCCGAGCAGGGCCATGGCGTTGACCAGGGCCGACGGCAGGTAACCCTCCGCCCGGTAGTCGAGGACGTCGCGCGCCCCTCGTCGCTTGCTCAGCTTGTGACGCTGTTCATCGAGGACCAGGGGAACGTGGGCGAAACGCGGCGCCGGCCAGTCGAGCGCGGCGTACAGCATCAGGTGCTTGGGGGTCGAGGGGATCCACTCCTCGGCGCGGATGACGTGGGTGATCTCCATCAGATGATCGTCGACCACCACCGCGAGGTGATAGGTCGGATACCCGTCCGCCTTGATGAGAACGGAATCGTCGATGTCGGCATTGTCGAAGTCCACCTTCCCTCGGATGACGTCTTCCCATGTGGTGCGCCCCTCCGGCATGCGCTGCCGGAGGACCGCCGGTGCGCCGCGGGCACGTTCGGCGTCAACCTCCTCCCGGCGGCCGGCGCAGCGCCGGTCGTATCGAGTGGGCTGTGAGGCGGCCCGCTGCTCCGCGCGCATCAGGGCCAGCCGTTCCGCGGTGCAGGTGCACCAGTACGCCGCCCCGCGGCGAACCAGCTCCAGGGCGTGGTCCAGATACATCGACGTCCGCAGCGACTGCACGTACGGACCGTGCCCGCCCTCCACCTCCGGTCCCTCATCCCAGTCGAGTCCCAGCCACCGTAGCGACTCGAGGATCTGGATCTCGCTTCCGGTCACGCGCCTCGCCTGGTCAGTGTCCTCGATGCGGAGGAGGAATGTCCCGCCGGTCGAGCGGGCGGCGAGCCAGGCGAAGAGGGCGGTGCGCATGGAGCCGAGGTGAAGCGCGCCCGTGGTGGAGGGACCGAAACGTGTGCGCATCGGGGTGCGGGCGGCCATCTCCTCGGGCCCGCTCACGTCACCTCGCTGAGCGAGAGGACCGCCCTCTCCTGTTCCCATGTCGAAGCCCCTGGGCGTTGCTGGGATTGGCGAAGCCTGAGCCGGTGATGGTCGACTGGGCGACGGCCGGGTGTCTCGCGGGCGTTGCTCAGCGGGGAGCGAGCAGGATCAGGGCGACCACCGTCCAC
>JBHELP010000241.1:0-20009 GCA_046263035.1 Candidatus Dormibacteria bacterium
GATCAGGGCCTGGGCGATGAGCAGGCGCTGCTGCTCGCCGCCGGAGAGCTCACCGATGGGGCGGTGGGCATACCGGGCGGCTTCGACCAGATCGACAACCTCGTCGACGCGCCGCCGCACCGCACCGGCGCCGCCTCCGAACCGGGGTAGCGGGAGACCCCAGCGGGTGCCGTCCAGGCCCAGCCGGACGAGGTCGCGCCCGCGGATGCGCAGCTCCGAGTCGACGTGCCGCCGCTGGGGCAGGTACCCAATGCAGGCATTGCCCCGCCGGGCGGGCTGTCCGAGCACCTCCAGGTGGCCGGACGACAGCCGTTCCAGACCCAGGGCCGCTCTCAGCAGGGTCGATTTGCCGGCCCCGTTGGGCCCCAGCACTGCCACGAACTCCCCCTGCGCGACGGTGAGCTCCACGTCGGACCAGATCCACCGGCCGGCCAGGCGCACGCCGGCACCCCGGAAGGCGAAGGCGGGAACGTCGGGGATGACATGAGCCAGAGACGCGCTGAGGGGCGTGGCGGGCGGACCCGGCGGAGCGGCGGGCAGGGGCTGGAACTGCGGCTCGCACGCATCTCTGGGCTGGGACCGCGGCTCGGGCGCGCCCATGGGCTGCGGACGCGGCGTAGCGCCGGCCGCGGTCTGGGACTGCGGCTCGGGCGCGCCCCTGCGCGTGGTCATCGGTGCCCCGACTCCGAGAGCGCCCTCTGCAGGTTCTGGAGTTGGGCCGCCTGCCAGTCCTGGAAGGTGGCGCCGGGCGGGTCCAGCGTCTCCGTCATGGCCACCACCGGGATCCCCTGCCGGCGGGCGCGATCCATCACTCCCTGGATGTCCGGCGTCGAGTTCTGCCTGTTGAAGACGAGAGCTCGAATCTCACGCCTGGAGATCTGGTCGTCCATGACCGTCCGGACCGCGGCGGTGGGCTCATCACCCTCGGAGGTCGCCCGCATGTACTCGGGCGGTGTCACGAGGCTGAGACCGAGGCTGCGGGCCAGATCCATGAAGATGCTCTCCGTGGAGCCGACGGGAGCGCCGCCATGGAGCGTCCTGATCGATGCCAGCAGCGCGTCGTAGCGCTTCAGGCCATCGCCGCGGTACCGTGCCGCCCGCTCTTGGAAATACGTCGCGCCGGCCGGGTCGAGCGCCGCGTAGTCGCCGGCCATCCGGTCGACAGCCCTGCCAACCACCTCGGGGCTGTACCACATGTGCGGGTTATCCCCCTCCCGCCGTCCCGCCAGACCGGCGATGCTGAGTGCCCGGCGCCCGGCGGCCGGGTTGGCATCGAGGAGGCTCGCCGCCCAGGTGTCGTAGCCGGCCCCGTTCACAACCACGTAGCGGGCCCCCGCGATCGCGCGCCCGCCCTCGGGTGGCGGTTCGTAGCCGTGGGGATCGGTGGCCGGGTTGTTGATGACGCTGACCACGCTAACGCGATTCCCCCCCACCTGAGCGGCGATGCTGCCCCAGACGTTCTCCGCCGCCACCACCGGCAACCTGCCGCCTGCAGAGGAACCACCGGGGGTGTATCCGCAGGCCGTCATGGTGGCACCGGCAAGGGCGGCGGCGATCAGCCACGCGACGGCGACGAGGCGCAGTTGCCGATGTCGACCGGGGTCCTGGGGGATGGGCTTTTCGAGAATGGTTGCCATAACTGCGCAGCATAGGCAGCGCCGAACCCGAGGTCAAGCATGAGAATCATTCGCGATCCGCCCAGATTACCTTTGACGGGATGTTTCATCGGTGCGCGGGAAGATGCCCGGGCACCGTGGCGTGGGCAGCGTCGGCTTGACCCGGCTGACGGGCTCAGGGGGGACTGTAATCGGCGGCGATGAGATAATGGGCACCAACTCTCTGCACAGCGAGCGTGCTTTGTAGGGGGGAGTTGTCCTCGGCGAGGCGCTGCCCATCCGAAGCGCCTGAGCGGGTGCGTACCACGGTGCCCCGGACCTCGACGGCGACCTCCTTGGAGGCCTGATAGTCGTTGGGATTGCTGGCGAGCACAAGCTTCATCACGGCGATGCGATACTCAGGGACCTCCCGCCGGCCCGCCCTCCTCGATGCGCGGATATCACGAAGCACTCGCTGCAACCAGGATCCATAGGCGGCTGTGGCAGCCAGCTTCGGGTCGAGCGTCCTCAGCGCCGTGCTCTGTATGGCAAGGTCCTCGACAACATCATGAGCCAACTCCCGGGCCCTGGCGTCGGTGAACGATCTGTCGGCCTCGTGTACCTCTGGCGAGATCTGCACCGGCGGCACGGCTGACGGCTCCAGGGGAATGGTGGGTCGGTTGGCCATGTCTCTGCCCAGGGCCTCCAGATGGGGATCGGCCGTCGCCGCGTGCCGTGACGAACTCCCGGCGGCGGCGACCATTCCCGCGCAGGCGCCGATGATGAGGAGTGCCGCGACGCCGGGCACCAGCACACGGCTCGCAAGCGCATGCCGAGCACCGGTCGAGCGGCCTGATGCGGCGGTCAGCGACCGGAGGAGGCGGTCATGCCGAGATGCGGGACCAGGATGGCGGCGCAGCATGATGGGCTGCATCGCGCAGACGACCACCAGACCGCTCAGGATCCCCACCTTGGTGGCGAACTCGGTCTGCTGGGGGGCTGCAAGCATGGCGGCCATGAACGCCACGCCGAACCCGTAGACGACGCGTGCATTCCGGCCTCGTGGAGCGGTCTGCGGGTCGGTGATCATGAACAGCATGAAGATCAGAATCTCCGGTGAGAAGACCACCGTGGACCAGAAATATCCACCGCAAACCGGTCCCACGCTCCAGCGCGCCGTCATGCAATGGCCGGTGGCAGCCAGCGCCCCCAGAAGGATGGCGAAGGCGACGAAGAACGTCCCGGCCAACGCGAGCATGCGGAGCCGCCGCACGATGAGCACGCCGCCGACGACGACGATCGCGTAGGCCAGGGCGAGACCGATGGACATGGGACCGAACCAGAGGTCCTGCGGATCCACACGCGCGCTTCCGAGAATGAGAAAGCACACCACCAGCCCGATGTTCGACGGATTGAAAATGTGGCCGGTCCGGAGACGCAGGGCGTACTTCGACAGCAATGCGAGGGCGCCGGCCATGATGAAGATGCCGGCACCGCGCAGGCTCCACCAGTCCCCATGATGGGTGCCCGGCACCCTCAGCAGCAGAGCCACACCATTGCCGGTGAGCAGGGCGCTGGCCGGCCATATCAGTGCTCGCCGTTGAACGAACGTAATGAGTATTTCGAGGACGGCGCACACCCCCAGCGCAATCAGCACCTGGGCCACGGACAGTTGGAACCCCAGCGATGTCTGACCCAGGACCTGAACCGAGATGAGACATGCGGCCACGTGAAGGCGAGGGTCCCTGAGCTTGGGCAGCACCACGGGATATGCTCGGCCCGCTACCCGAAGGTGCAGAGCGGTCACGATGGGGGCCGGCTGCGAGGACCCGGCATACCGCCTCCACAACCCGTGGGCCCTCACGATGGGCGCGAGGGCCCTGCCGCGAACGGCCATCGCCGCCGCCGGCCGGCGAGCCCCCAATGCTGTGTATGCAGCAGCCAGCGAGATGGTGACCAGCACCACGATGACCAGGGACCTACCCCAGTGCGTCCGGCCCGACACCGTCACACGGGCGATAACCACATCCTGTCGTCGCCCGGGGGCCCCGGTACCCTCCCCGCTGGCGGTCCAGACAGCCAGAGCACCCTCATCGTCACTCTCCAGTCCCAGGCGGGATCCCGGCGATGCCGGTGGGTGGTCGGAGACTGGAGCCGGCCCGACGCCGGCGTCGAAGGGCTTCGCGGTGACCCTCGTGTCGACAAAGCTGTGGCCGGCGTCTGTGGAGGCGCCTAGGTACACGTCGGTCCGCGAGCCGGTCGGATCCCGCCGGACGTCCAGATGGATGACGTCGATGCGGCCGTCGGGAGCGATCGCAACAGCGGGCCGTCGCTGCTGGGCGCCGGGTGCCGTGGCGTCTGCCGTGACCCGGGATGGGCCGCTCCAGCTGCCTCCCATATCGGTCGACCGCCGGAGAAGTACCTCCGGCCCACCGAAGCGACCGTCGGCCCATACGACCACCAGCGAGCCATCCCGCCCCGCCGCCAGTGAGGGAAACGGGGGACTGTAGGCAACGAACCGCTCGGTCGGCACGACCGCCGAATCGATCTCCCGGCCGGCGGCGAAGCTCTCCCCTCCATCGGTCGACCGGGTGATGACCAGCGCAAAGGGATCCGACCACACCGGTCCCTCGAGGTTTTGGAAGTCCCTGACATCACCACCGAAGTCCTCGTACAGGACCACCAGGCTGCCGTCGGATGCCACGGCGGGGCTGGCCGCACCCACCCGGACCCTGGCCCCGTCGCTGACCTGGACGGGCGGAGCAAAGGTGCGTCCGGCGTCGGTGGATTCCGTGGCCATGACCGGGCTGGGAGCTCCCACCAGGCTCATCCGACCGACCCCCATGCCCTGCAGCCAGGTGATGAACACTGTTCCATCAGCGCCCACCACCAGCCGCGGCTGAAACGCCAGCGGACCGGTCACCAGGGCCGGCGGGGAAAGGCTTCGACCGCCATCGCCTGAACGGGACAGCCACAGGTGGTCCGGGGTGTTTCCGGCACCATGAAGGTTGGTGTAGACAACGTACAGAAGGCCGTCCGGCGCAAATACGACGTCGGGTTCAGATGGGCGGTCCAGCCCTGGCGGCAGTGGGAGCGCGGAGGCAGACCAGGTGCGGCCTCCGTCGGTGCTCCAACGCAGGCCGGCTCCGGCGGCAGGCTGATCGATGGAGGTCACGACGACGACGTTGGCCTCCTGACGAGGATTTCGGGCGACCGCCGGGGAGTTGCCCGCGTCCATGACGCCGGTACCGGCCCTGACCACCGGTGCTGGTGTGCCGGCTCGCAGTTCGACGTGAGAACGGACGGCTTCAAGAGCCAGGCCACAGGCCGCCACGAGAGCCACCAACGCGATGACGAGAGCGACGGGCGCGCGAAGCGACCGATGATCCGCGCGTGTCCCATTCACCGTCACAGCCTAATCGAGGGCATTCCCATCCAAGTGGAGGCTCGCCTTCACGGAGTTCGGTGCGGAGTAAGGTCCCCTCTATGGCGGTCCGGCTTCAGGGGTCAAGGATGGCCTCCACATCGACGAGGGGCCCGGCTCACCGCTCCCACACGGTGCCGCGCCCGGAGGCGACGTGACGGCGGGCTCGGACGGCCGGCGGTCTACCGCTCAGCACGCCGAACGATCTGCGCCGGCTGCGGGCATTGAGTTTCATCACCCTGTGGCATTCTGGACCGGGTCGGCCGCGATCCTCGGAGGTGTGCTGCTTCACCTGCCGGACTACGTCGGCGCGGCGGACAGGCACTACCGTATGGCCGGTATGCCGGTGAGCCCCACCATGGTGGCCGGCATGGCTCTGATCGTGGCCGGCGTGGCTCTCGCCGCTTTTGGCGTGATACCGACGCGAAGCCGGGGCGGCACCAACATCGTGCATTCCCACGGTCACGAACAGCAGATTCGGGCGCTTGACCAGGCTGTGCTCACATCGGCCCATCACAGGCTCCTGGGCGTCCTGGCGATCGCCCTGGTCATAGACGTCATGAAGCCCGCAACCCTTGGGTTCGTCATCCCGGGCATGCGGGCTGAGTACGGCATCTCGGCCTCCGCCATGGCCGTCCTGCCCTTTGTGGCCCTGAGCGGGACTGCCTTCGGCTCGCTGCTGTGGGGCGGGCTGGCTGATCGCGCGGGGCGGCGTGCAGCCATCCTTCTGGCCGCGCTCCTGTTCATGGGAACGTCCATCTGCGGGGCCATGCCCGCCTTCGGCTGGAACCTGGTCATGTGCTTCCTGATGGGAATGTCGGCCGGCGGCCTGCTACCCATCGTCTACGCGCTCCTGGCCGAGTCCGTACCCTCCCGAAGCAGGGGCTGGGTCATGGTTCTGGAGGGCGGCATCGGTACAGCGGGCGGCTACCTTGCCGCGAGCGGTCTCGCCGCGCTACTGGTGCCCGCCTTCGGTTGGCGGATCATGTGGCTGCTGGGACTGCCCACGGGCGCCGCGCTGCTCGTGCTCAACAGATTCATTCCAGAGTCGCCGCGATTCCTCATTGAGCAGGGTGAAGTGCAGACCGCGGTCCGCGTCATGGCTTGCTACGGCGTCACCCTCACACCACCGGCAACAGGCGGTGGCCAATCTCCACCGGGCGTGCCGGGTGCCTCGGAGGCCGCAGGACATCGCGCCACTTTTGCCGGCCTCTTCCGTGCGCCCTACCTCATGCTCACCGTGACCATCCTCCTTCCCGGCCTGGCCTGGGGGGTGGTCAACTGGGGCTTTCTGACCTTCCTGCCCACCTTCCTCAGCGGACTGGGATACCGAGATGAGACGTACCGCACTCTCCTGGCTCAGTCAGCACTGCTCTCCCTGCCCGCGGTGGCGCTGGTCGCATGGTTGTACGGCACCTGGAGCAGCCGGAGGACCATGGTCCTGTGCGCCACCGCCACCACCCTGACGCTGCTCGCCTTCTCATTCTTTCGCCCCGGCTCGGGCGAGGGCAGTCGAGCTTGGTTGACAGTTCTGGTTGTGGCGCTCCTGTCGACCAGTGGTGGTGTGATAGCCATGCTTTCCCCCTACGCCGCCGAGATCTATCCCACGGGCGTTCGCGGGATGGCCGGCGGCCTCGCTGCGGGTAGCAGCAAGGTGGGCGGGATGCTTGCTGCGCCCATGTTCGCGGGCATCGTCGCCCTCTCCGGTGGGCTGGCCGCGACGGCGCTGCTCGTGGCCATACCCATGGCGGCTGCGGCGGTGGTGCTGGGACGGGTGGGCATCGAGACCAGGGGGCGCCCCCTGGAGGAGATTCTCCGAAATGGGAACCGCGCCTGAGGGGCCGATCGCCACGCCGAAACCCACGCCGAGCATGAGAATCATTCGCGATCACCCTGGGTTACTCTTGAGTGGGATGACCTCAGAACTGCACCAGGCGATCGCCGTACGGCTCAAGAACGGTGAGGGGCGATACACCCGCCCCCGCCGCGACCTCATCGATGCACTGCTCATGGCCGGGAAGCCGGTGACCGCGGAGGAGATCCTGGCGATGGCGCCTCACCTGCCGTTGAGCAGCATCTATCGGAATCTCGCCGTCTTCGAGGAGACGGGTCTGGTTCATCGCGTCGCCGGCCACGGCGAGTTCGGTCGCTTCGAGCTCGCCGAGGAGTTCGTCGGCCACCATCATCATTTCGCCTGCGCCACCTGCGGAGCGGTCACCGACGTGGAGCTTCCCGAGGGCCTCGAGAGTGATCTCGATAACGGCCTCGCCCGCCTCGCTGCCGAGCGCGGCTTTCAGGTCCTCTCGCACCGGCTTGACGTGGTGGGGCGCTGTTCCGGCTGCGCCGCCGGTGAGCGGGCCAGACCGGTCAGGTAACGCGTCGGGGTACCGGCCCGCGGTGAGGGCGTCCGGCTCAGGTGACGCCCCGGCACCGACCCGAGGTGAGGGCGCTCGGCTCAGGTGACGCGCCGGTACCGTGCCACGGCGAGCGGGGCGCAGACGGCCACGATGCCGACCGTCCAGATGATCGCCTCGATCACAGTGGAACCGCTCGAGGTGCCGAGGAACAGGCCGCGGGACGCGTTCACCATCACCGACACCGGCTGGTGGTTGGCAAAGCCCTGAAGCCAGGAGGGCATGGTGTTCACCGGGACGAAGGCTGAGGAGGCGAACACCAGGGGCGCGAGCGCGGGGAAGGAGGCCGCCTGGGTGGTCTCCGCGTCACCCGCGAACATGCCCACGATGGCAAAGATCCAGGTGACCGAGTAGGAGAACGCCATGATCAGGAGGATGGCTGCAACCACCTCCACAGTACTTCCGTGCTCCCGCCAGCCGACCAGGTATCCGACCACGCACATCAGCAGCACCACGAAGACGTTGCGGGCCAGGTCGGCCAGGCTGCGACCGATGAGCACCGCCGAGCGCGCCATGGGCAGCGACCGGAAGCGATCGATGAGCCCCTTCTGAAGATCGTCGGCGAGGCCGATGCCGGTGGTCAGGGCGCCGAAGACCACCGTCTGGACGAAGATGCCCGGCATGAGGTAATCGACGTAGGAGATGCCGGGAACGGAGATGGCCCCGCCGAAGACGTAGCGGAACAGGAGCACGAAGACAACCGGCTGAATCGTCGAGAAGATGAGCAGCTGCGGCGTGCGCCGGATGTTGACCACGTTCCGCCAGGCGATGGTGAGCGCGTCGCCGACCGGCCGCGCCCGGCTCACCCCTGGAGCGGGTGCGGCGAGCCGGGGCCCGGATGCCGACGAGATGGCGCCCTCAGCCATGCTCGGCGTCCTTCGCCTGGCCGTCGCCCTCGGCCGAGTGCCCGGTGAGGCTCAGGAAGACGTCGTCGAGGGTCGGCTCGCGGAGCGCCATGGCGGTGGGGGTCAGGTGCGCCGCGTCAAGTGCCCGCACCGTCTCCAGCATCGCTCGGGGACCGTCGGACACTCCGAGGTGCAAGGAACGTCCGGAGCTGCTCACCGCGCCCACTCCAGCCAACCGCTGCTGCGCCTGACCGGCGTCCGCCGCATCAGCGAACTCCACCTCGATGACGGTGTCGCCGAGGCCCGCCTTGAGCTCCGCTGATGTGCCCTGCGCGATCACCGTTCCCCGGTCGATGACCACGATGCGGTCGGCGAGGCGATCCGCCTCCTCCAGGTACTGGGTGGTGAGGAGGACGGTGGCGCCACCCGATACAAGACCCTCTATCACCCGCCACAGCTCGGCGCGTCCCTGCGGATCCAGCCCGGTGGTGGGCTCGTCGAGGAAGAGCACCGGAGGCTCGTGCACCAGCGCCGCAGCCAGGTCGAGCCGTCGTCGCATGCCTCCGGAATACGTGCGCACATAACGGTCCGCAGCCTCCAGCAGGTCGAAGCGGCGCAGCAGCACCTCGCTCCGGGTGGCGATGACGTCCGCCGCGGTATGGGTGAGACGGCCGACCAGGCGAAGGTTCTCGCGGGCGGTGAGGTTGCCGTCGACGGCGGCGTACTGGCCCGCCAGCCCGATGGATGCGCGTACCGCATGGGCGTCCCGAACGACATCGCGACCGAGGACGCGGGCGGTGCCCTCATCGGGCCGGAGCAGGGTGGTGAGAATGCGAACGGCGGTGGTCTTGCCCGCGCCGTTGGGCCCGAGCAGACCGAGCACCGTTCCCTGAGGCACGTCGAAGGAGACGCCGTTGAGCGCAACCACGTCCTTGCCGTACCGCTTCACCAGGCCGCCGGCCTCGATTGCCGCCACCGCCATCACCGCCTTCCTCCGAGAACCCGCGCACTATACGTGGGCGTATCACCAGTTCAGGAGGAACGGTCATGGCGACGGCGACCGGACAGATCACCCTCACCACCGACCCCGGCAGGCAGGAGATCATCTCCACCCACCTTCAACGCCTCCCGGGAGAGCGCCTTCAGCGCCTACACCGACCCCACCGCCGTCCCGCAGTGCGGCCATGGACCGCCTTGCCGGGCTGGGAGCGTCGCCCACCAGCCCGCTGCGGGCCAGTGACGGCGTGAAGTGCTGCCGAGTTGGCGCTACCGGCGGCGACTATCGCCCCCGTCCGCGACCGGTCCGTGCCTGCAACTCGTCGATGCGCTTGCTCGCCTCGGCCTTTGTGAGGTTCGCGTCGAAGGGCTCCCCCGCCTCCTGGCTGAGAGTTCGCAGGTAGGAGGCCTGGGCGCCGGTCATGGTCTCGTCCCCGGTCACCCATTCCTCAGGATCCTTCCGTCTGTTTCCGGAGGCAGGCGCACCCTGGTCGCCGGCAGGTGTCGATGAGCTGGTCATGTGGTGGTTACCTCAGCTGGATGCCGGATGGCATGACAGTGATCGTGTCATGTCGTGCGATGGCTTCATTGTAAACCGGCCGGCGGCTCAGGGACCGGGCAACTCGAGGACGATGCGGCCGCGTCCGTGGCCGGTCTCGCTGAGGGCGTGAGCGCGGGGCGCCTCAGGGAGCGGGAAGGCGGCCTGGACCTGGGTGGTCACGGCGCCTGAGTCGATCAGCGATGCGATGACCTCCAGCCGCTCGCGCGAGAACTCCGCGCTGATGGACACGGCCCTGACGCCGCGCTTGCGGGCGGCATCCTCGTTCGCCGAACCAGCGATGGTGACGAAGATGCCGCCAGGCTTGATGACGGCGAGAGATCGCTCCTGCACATCCCCACCGACGGTGTCGATCACCGCGTCGACGTCGTGCGCGATTTCCTCAAAGCTTGACGCCGAGTAATCGATGACGGTCTCGGCCCCCAGCGACCGCACGAAATCGATGTTGGCGCTTGACGCCGTGCCGATCACGTGGAGCTCCTTCCAGCGCGCGAGCTGAACAACGTACATGCCCACGCCGCCGGCGGCGCCATGCACGAGAACCGTTTGCCCCGCCTCCACGTGCGCGGCATCGACCAGAGTGGCCCACGCCGTGCCCGACCCGATGGGCACGCTGGCGGCCTCGACGAAGGAGAGGCTCCGCGGCTTGGGCGCCAGTGTCCCGGCGCCGGCCAGGGCGTACTCGGCATAGGTTTCCTCACCACGCCCGTACACCGCCTCGGAGATGTCGAAGCCGGAGACGCCGGGTCCGAGTTGCTCCACCGTGCCCGACAGATCTGCGCCCGGCGTGTGTGGCAGCCGGAGGGGCATGAAGTCCTTGAGGAGACCCCTGCGGATTTTCCAGTCGATGGGGTTCACCCCGGCCGCGTGGACCCGTACCAGCACCTGACCCTCGGCCGGCCGGGGGACGGGGACCTCGTCGACGACGAGCACCTCGGGCGGACCGTACTCGTGAAACCGCGCGGCTCGCATGGTGGTCGGCGTCACAGGTCAGACATTAGCCCCGGGAGCCCCTGCCGCGGCCTGCGGGAGGCGGTGCTGATGGCGAAGGAGGACGACACCGTTGCCGAAGGTCCGGGCCTCCTCCAACCGCAGTTCGGTTCTTGCGTCTGACGGCCTGAACAGGGGTGTGCCACGTCCGACGATGACGGGGTGGACATAGAGCCTGTACTCGTCGATAAGGTCGTGGCGCATGAAGGTGGCGGCGAGATCCGCGCCGCCAAGCACCAGGTCGCCACCGGCCTGGTCCTTGAGTTCGTTGACCTCCTCGGGGACGACCTCCCGTACCACCCTGGTGTTCCAGCCCGCCCGTTGCAAGGTTCTCGAGTAGACGATCTTGGGCATGTCCCGCCAGATGCGGGCGAACTCGACCATGGGCCCGGTGCTCGAGGGATCGCTGTCGGCCCTCGGCCAGAATCCGGCCATCAACTCGTGGGTGACACGACCGCTCAGAAAAGCTCCCATCGCGCTCAGCTGCTCGTTGAGGTGGCTGTGCAACTCGTCGTCGACCAGGTGCCAATCGATCTCTCGGTCCGGTCCCTCGATGAAGCCATCAAGAGACACCGACATCATCAGGATCAACTTTCTCATCGCTGCACTTCGGGAGAGCCGCGCGCAAAGTCGTGCGATGCCTGGACAAGAGCCCATACCGCCTCCAGCTCCGCGCGATCACGAGGTGCGTAGACCATCACGACGGTGCGGGGAACCCTGCCCTCTCTGGCCAGCGGGTGCAGCTCGCCCCACCCCGCCGCCAGGGCCTCCTCCGCCGTCTGCTCGGGAAGGGTCATATGCAGGCTCAGATCCGGACCGGGGTGGAGATGCGCGAACTCGCGCCCGACCATGAATGCGGACGGCGGCCCCAATGCGACATCCGGGCTCAGGATCAGGGCCCTGGCGCCAGGGACCGAGATCCCGCTCGGCTCCTCCGCCACGCCGGGCAGCGAGAACGCCCGCGTCGCCAGATCCTCGCGGATGGCGGGGTCCTCAGGTTGCTGGTCAAGCTGGCTGTGCGGCAGCCCGTAATGGGTCCGCGGACCGTCACCAGAACGGGAGATCATCGCGCCTCATGTTACGGGGACCACCATGGCCGAGAATCCATCAGACGTACTCGCGCCCCGCGAAACGGTCAAGCGACATGGCGCGCAAGACCGTCAAGACCATGGAGAGACGCCGCAACCTCGGCTCGGCTCCGTGGGGTGGTCCGGCTCGCATAGGTGTATGTCCACAGCACGAGCAGCGCGACGACCGCTAGCGGCAGCACCGCGGAGAAGGCGACGGTCATGCCGACCGGCAGCGTGTACGCGGCCACAACCCTGACAGCGGCTTCGCCCAGGAAGGCGACGCCCCAGACCACGGTGAGCACCCGCTGGGAGCGCCGAAAGGTCACGGATCGGGGCCAGAAGCTCTCCCAGGCCGCCAGTCCGGTGGCAGAGCCGTCGGTGCCAAACATGCGCCCGAAATAGAACATCAGCGGCCGGCGGCCCAGGAGTGACCCGAGCAGGACCAGACCGAAGGCGCCGGTGAGGGACGAGTCCCTGACCAGGGCGATCCGAGCGTCCCCGGATATCAGGGAGAGCGCCAGACCGGCGACGATGGCCGCGAGGATCATCAGGCCGAGGCCGTCCCACCGACGGCGACGGACGAAGGTGAGCACGACGAAACCAAGGGGGAACACCGCCCCCACCGCGAGAGCACTCACGGTACTGACGCCATGGCTGCTGAGCACGAGGTAGGTGGCGTACGGCAGGCCCGCCTCAGCGAGCATCCGCAGCAGCCATGGCTTCATATAGTTCAGGGTACCATACGACCGTGAGCAAGATCGACCACATCCAGCCGGCGCCAGAGCGCCTGGGGCACCCGGCCGGCCTGATCCTGTTCGCCCTCGGAGCGGCCGAGGTGCCGCCCGAGCCACCGCTACCCGGGCCGGTGCTGGTGGCGCTACTCGCCGATCTCGGGTTGTCCGAGGGGGCGGCCCGCTCGGCCATCCTGCGCATGCGCCAGGGGGGCTGGCTGCGCTCGCGACGAGCGGGCCGCACCGTGGCCTACGCACCGTCGGAGTCGACGGTCGCAGGCCACCGACGCCGGCGTGGCACCCTCGCCGGGAGCGGAGCCGGGTGGGATGGCGCGTTTCACGCCCTTCTGGTGTCAGTACCGGAACGGAGGCGCGCGTTCCGCGACGAGCTGCGGCGCGCCGCCCACATCGCCGGCTACCGGACCCTCCAGCCGGGACTGCTGGTGGCCGCCACCGATCGCGGGAACGAGCTCGGCGACGTGCTGGAGCGCATCCCGCCCGGTGCGTCGGTGCTCCCGGGACGGCTGCGGCTGGGAGATGCCGATACTCGCCGAACCGCGGCCGAGCTCTGGGCGCTCGAGGAACTGGCGGATCGGTATCGGTCCGTGGCTCGGAGAGGGCGAGAGATGGCTGCCACGGCGCATGAAGAGGACACCACGGGCCCCGGTGCCTTCCGGTACCTGGCGGCGGCGACGTTGCTGATCTACGAGGCGGTCGCCGACGATCCGGGCCTACCCGTGGAGTTGCTTCCGCCGACGTGGCCGGCTCCGGAGATGGGCGAGGCTCTGGCCACCGCGCTGCGGGTCTTCGGGCCTGCGGTGGGGGCGTACATCTCCGGGCTGCGACAGGCCCACTCTCAACCGATGGGCGTCACCGCCCACAAGAACGAGCACAGCCATCGTGCAAACTCGCCGGTCTCCCGGCTGAGCTCGTCCGTCAAGGGGGGGCCCCCGGGATCCCGACGGGAATCCGGTGACCATCCATGACACGGTGCTCAGGGCACAGCGCCGGCGTTAGTCCAGAAGCCCCTCCAGCATCGCCTCGGCATCGGCAGGTGCCCGGATCTCGAGGATCATGCCCGGCTGCTGCTCGATGAGTGTGAAAGTGAAGAACGGGCAGCACTCCTTCTCGCGACGGGTGATATCGACCACATCCGCCAGGCTGCGGGCGGAGGCCGGTATGGTCAGACGCACTCCTCCATCGATCCGCTCGCGCGTGCTCGACGCCGCGGCGAGGCTTCTCCATTCCGCCTCACGCCCGGGAAGATCCTCGGCGCTCAGGCTGCAGGCGATTGGAACGGGATCAGGCTCGGTCATGCCGCTACCAGCGCCGGCGCCGGTGGGTCATCAGGCCGCCCAAGGGCAGCAGGAAGAACAGCGGAAGGAAGAACACATGACCCCCGGTGATCACCCAGAGGATGGCGGCGATCAGGACGCCGATCAGGAGGCCGGTCATGGTGGTCATTGTCGCACCGCCGTACGGAGCGATCAGCAGTTCGGCGGCGACCCGCCACTCCGCGGGACCATCCATGATGACCGGCCGGCAGCGCCGTGAACATCGGACCGGGCCGGCCGTACCGGGTCACGATCGATCAGCGCGCCCTGAGGTGAGCACGGAGTCGAGGGCGCCGACAGTCTCGTCGCGATGTCCCTGTCCGCCAGACGACACGGGCGAACCTGCCGAACATCAGATGTTGCCCGTAGTAACATCAGGCATCATGACTCGGACCACGCTGGACCTGGACCCCTCCGTCATTCGAAACCTGCGTGAGCGCAGCACGCGTGAGGGCAAGAGCATGGGCCGGGTGGCGTCAGAGTTGCTGGCATCACTGCTGGCGGAGCCCGAGCCCGCCCCCGAGCCGCCGCCGATCCCCTGGATCGCACGGGATCTTGGGACCCCCAGGGTCGATCTGGAGGACCGGGAGGCCGTCCGGCGAATCCTGGACACGGACTGATGAGTGTCACGGTCGATGCCAACGTGTTGGTGTACGCCTCCAACACAGCCGATCCCGTTCACACCGAAGCGCGGGCGCTGGTCGACACACTGGCGCGGGGACCGGAGATCGTCTATCTCTTCTGGCCCACGCTGCTGGGCTATCTCCGGATCGTCACTCACCCGGGCATTCTTCCCGACCCTTTGACGCCGCGGGAGGCAGCCGCCATCGTGGCGGCACTCGTCGGTCGGAGGCACGTCAGAACACCGGGCGAGGGCGAGGGGTTCTGGGGACTCTACCGTGCAACCGCAGGTGATCAGGCGCGCGGCAATGATGTCCCAGACGCGCATCTGGCGGCGCTGATGCGCCAGCATGGCGTGGCCGTCATCTACACGCGGGATCGCGGTTTCCGGCGGTTCGACGGGGTCCGTGCACGCGATCCATTCGGCTGAGCAACGCGGCTCGATGCGTCCGGGCAGCGAACCCGACCGTGGCCCGGCTCGTCTGTCCTCCAGGGTCCGTCCCCAACGGTCCCTCAACACTTGCGGCGTGGTGAGGCGGTCCGGCGTACGGCTCGACAACGGGGCCCGTACCGTCTCCGTAGAGTCAGTCATATGCGCCACGCTCGCCTCGGTCCTCTGGATGTCTCCAGCATCGGCCTCGGCTGTATGGGGATGTCCCACGGCTACGGTTCGCCCGAGGAGCGGGACGAGATCGAGTCCATCGCCACCATCCACCGGGCTCTCGAGCTGGGCTGCACCTTCTTCGACACGGCCGACGCCTACGGAAAGGGCAGCAACGAGATCCTCGTGGGGCGGGCCCTGGCCGGACACCGCGACGAGGTCGTGGTCGCCACCAAGTTTGGATTCGTCGACCGGGGAACGATGTCCCAGGGCGTGCCCGCCAACGTCGACGGCAGCCCCGGGCACGCTCGCGAGGCGATCGATGCCTCTCTCAGCCGGCTGGCCATGGACCATGTCGACCTCTGGTACCTTCATCGGGTCGACAAGACCGTTCCCATCGAGGAGACGGTGGGCGCCATGGCGGAGGCCGTCAGCGCCGGCAAGGTTCGGCACCTGGGATTGTCGGAGGTGTCAGGGGAGACCCTGCGTCGTGCCCAGGCTGTACATCCCATCGCCGCGGTGCAGAGCGAATGGTCGCTGTGGACGCGTGATCCCGAGGCCTCGGTTCTGCCGGCGTGCCGCGACCTGGGCGTGGGCTTCGTGCCCTTCAGCCCCCTGGGACGCGGCTTTCTCGTCGGGGGCGTGACGAAGGTCGACGAGATTCCCGAGGGCGACATACGCCGCAACTTCCCGCGCTTCCAGGCCGAGAACTTTGATCGCAACCTGGCGCTCGCCGCGGCGGTGCGCGAGCTGGCCGCAACCAAGGGATGCACACCGGCGCAACTGGCGCTGGCGTGGCTGCTGGCCCAGGGTGACGACATCGCCCCGATCCCCGGTACGAAAAGGCGCTCACGCCTGGAGGAGAATGTCGCCGCCGCCGAGATCGAGCTGACGCCGGACGACCTCGCTCGCGTCGACGCGGCCGTGCCGCCGGCCGCTATCGCCGGCGAGCGCTACGCGGACATGAGTCTCATCGACCGCTAGCCTCGAAGCGGGCCCGCTTCTGGTGGTCGGACCAGCTCCACCGCAACGAACTTCGCGACGATCCCCCGAGCCTTGACCGACTGACGGTATGGTGAGGTCGGGCACAACAAGAACGCTCGGCTCCGGAGCAGGCTCACAGTGCCAGATGAAGTCCGAGGTCGTCGTCAATCAGAAGTGGTCGGTGAAGAGCCCGCGGGCCTCCGAATGGAGGCCGGGCTACGGCCCCGCGCTGCGACAATCTCCGCGTGAAAAGACGCAGGCCGGTCAGAGGCATCCCGACCGCGGCTGACCAGTGGTTGCTCGGGCGGCTCACCGGAAACCGTTCACGGCCTCTCGACCGAGCCCTGACGCTCCTCAGCCGGAGCGCCAACGGGTCGCGGCTCTGGCTCGCGACGGCTGCGCTGCTGGGCGTGGTCGGCGGCCGTCGTGGCAGGCGGGCGGCGATCCAGGGAACGGTGTCGATAGGCATCACCTCCGCGCTCGTCAACGGTCCCCTCAAGCTGCTTGCAGCAGCAGGCATCCGGCGCCGATAAGCAGGCACAACCGCCGGCGCCTCAGATTCATCTGGCTCCGCGCCTCGTCGTCATGCCGGTGGCTGGGCCAGGTGCAGGCCGTCGAAGTAGTTCCGGTAGTAGCCGCGGTCGCGCGTCAGCAGTTGGTCCGCCTCCTTACCGCGTCGTAGGAAACGGTATAACCAGTTGTACTGCGGCGCATGAATACGGCCGTATCGACCCCCACCCCACGGTGGTGGCGGTGACCTCCAAGGTGCGGCTGGCGCAGGCCCCCGGCAACGTGCTCTCCCCATGGATGTGAGCAGCCTCGAACGGGATTTTGTCGCCAATGTCACTCAGGTGGAACTCTGGATAGGGATTGTCTTGACAAGCGCATGGGCGCCGTGCGCGCAGCCTCGATGGACGCAGTGGACGACGGACCTCAGGCTGGCCCTGGGCATCTGAGTCCGAGCGGAAGGCGCCTCAGCTCCCCTCCTGGACCTCCACGAGCTCATCTGCCACCAGACCGTGGGCTTCACGATGGACGGCATTGGCAGCCTCCCGGCTGGGCGCCTCGACCAAGCAGAACGCCCTGCCGGACTCTTCGTCAAACCAGTACTTGTGATACCGGACCCCGTGCCTGTCCTGGGTCTTCACGTCCTGTTCGTGCGCACCCCTGATCGCGTCGGCCGTGAGACCATCGATCTTGTGATGAATGTCCATGTAAAGCGGCATCTCGATACTCCTTTTGCGATTTAGTGATTGTGAGTTGGGGCGGGTCTTGGAGTCAGCCCTGCGTCGCCGGTACCGTGGTCCCCTCCGTCGTGGGCCGGAAATCCACCTTCGCGGCCGCCTGAGCCTCCCGTACCAGATTGCGCAGGCCTCGCCCGGCAAACATGGGGATGGCGAGCCGCCAGGTCAGCTGGCGGATCACCGGTAGCGCCATCCTGAGAAATGGATTGGCGATGTGCTCCTCGGTCATGGTGTATGTGACAATCGATCCGCCCCCGGCCGGCGCGACCTCGTATCGATGGGTGTACTGCGCCACCATTGAGGTGGAGCTGCTACCGGCCCGGCCGGCGGTCACGAACTGGAAGGTTGACGGGCGCGCTGCCACAGTCACAGTCGAGCGGTCCTCCCACCTCTTCCTGGCCATGGGCATGGCCCCCGTACTCGCAAAGACTGTCCCCACCGTGGCGGGATCGTCGGGCGCCTCCAGCGACAGCAGTCGAAAGTCTCGACGCTGCCCCGTCCCACCCCAGCGGAGGTGCGACCGCAGGTCTGCGAGGATGTCG
This sequence comes from Candidatus Dormibacteria bacterium, assembly GCA_046263035.1. Lineage (GTDB taxonomy): Bacteria > Chloroflexota > Dormibacteria > Aeolococcales > Aeolococcaceae > JBHELP01. The sequence goes on from JBHELP010000241.1 coordinate 17,951, forward strand.
TACACCACCTCAGGGGAAGCCGCACAAACCTTCGAAACCCGTATCGATGGCGATCCCTTGCTCATTCGTTTGCCTCCTGTGAATCCGGTTGCGCGGGAAACGTGACGAGTTTCACCGTGGGCCCAGACTACCGGTCGGAAACCAGCGTGGCATCAACCATTTGGTCGATCTTTCCCACCCGGCGACACCTGGATCAGGTCATTCTCCAGAGCGAACAGCGTGGCTCCAGCCCTGGTCTTCACTGCCATCTTGCCGTACAGGTTGATGACGTGGGTGTGCACGGTGGCCTCGGAAATGTGCAGGTGGCCGGCGATTTGCCGGTTCCGCTCGCCGCGGGCGAGCAGGCGGAGGACCTCCACCTCGCGGTCGGTCAGACCCGCCGGCCAGGATCGCGCCCCGCGGCCGGTAACGGATGGATCGCCGGCGGCTGCGAGCACGGCGTCGACCGCGCGGCGGTCGAGCATGCCTGCCGCCACCTCGCGACGTAACTCCGCGGCAGCTCCGGCGCGGGTCAATCCGGGTCGCCAGGCGCGATCCTCCGTCATCGATTGGTAGGCCTCGGCAGCGGCCAGGAGACGGGGCACCAATGGCAGGTCCGCGGCGGGAAGGCCGCGGTGATACCCCGATCCCTTCAGGCGCTCATGATGTAGCCCCGCGGCATCTCCGCACGCTTGCAACGGCTGGCAGACGCTCATGATCCGCTGACTGTGGTAGGCATGCAGATGTACGCGTGCCCACTCCGCTGGGTTGAGCTTCCCGCGCTTGATCCACACCTGGTTCGGGATGCTGACATTGCCCAAATCGTGCACCTGTGCGGCACGCCGGAGGGTGGTGATGTCGGCGGCCTCCAGTCCCGCGTCCGCCCCGGCATCCTCCACGAGACGCGCGAGGCGCGCCGAGTGTCCGTGGGTGTACGGGGACTTGAGATCGACGAAGTCGGCCAGGGCCCGGCTCACCTCGTCCAGGTGAGCGTTGGGAACCCGCCGGTGGGGCTCCGGTTCGGCGGACAGCGCCTCATCCCACACCGATTGCCCGGTGAAGGTCCGAAGCAGCTCATGGCTGTTCTGCAGCCAAAGCGTTGCGAGCTGCGGGTCGAACTCACTCCCGCTCCGGCCTCGGACGACTGCGTCGGCAGCCTCGACACCGCTCATGTGGTGGTGGGTCTGGGCGACGTGGACGAGGTGGACAAGACGCGCGACGGCGGACTGGGCCTCTCCGCTCGGCAGGCCGGGGAAGATCTTGCCGTCCCAACGGGCGTACGCATGGGCCAATGCGGTGGTGACCTGAGCACTGGCACCGAGCCTCTCCGACAGTCTGACCGCGACATCGGCGACATTGGCGAATGCCTCGGGAACGCTCTGCCCCGCGGCCATGAATGCCGCCAACCCGCGAGCCCAATCCGCGGGCCCCCACTGGCGGGCGAGCTTGGTCACCACGGTGCGGATGACCTCAGGCTGGCGGGCGAAGTCAACCTCCGAGAGCCACCGCCGCACGCTCACGTCGTCGCCGGCCCCCATCCGGCTCTGGGCGTCGACCGCGCCGGTGCAGCCGACGTGATAGAGGAGCGCAAGGTAGTAGACGTCGGACAAATCCGGGGTCGACCACACGGCCAGGCGACCGAGCTTGACGGCGAGCAGGGCGTCCCGCAGGGCACTCTCGGCCGGTACGTCATGAGCGAGATCGGTCGCCAGCGAGACCGTGGCCAGTAGCTCAGCCAGCCGCAGCCCAGCATCCGGACCGACACCGCCAGGAACCACTGCACGCCTCCCTCAGGGTCGACGGGCCTCTTCTCGGTTGGTCGCCAAGGTGGCTGACAGCGGTTCGAGACCCGGCCGATGACGAGGAAGTCTAGATGGCCGCGGGAGGCCTCCGCCTTGCGGCCGCGACGACCGTAGAGGCCATTATAATGACCATATGTACAGAAGGGTGACTGCCACGGAGGCCAAGACTCACATCCTGGCACTGCTCGACGAGGTCGCCGCCGGAGAGGTCCTCGAGATCACCAAGCATGGCCGGGCGGTGGCACGCCTCGTCCCCGCAAGGGGATCGCGCCCGCTGC
>JBHELP010000242.1:0-12088 GCA_046263035.1 Candidatus Dormibacteria bacterium
CGACAGTCGACGCGGCGCCGGTCAATCCGGACCAGCCGGCCCGGGACCTTCCGCCGGTTCCCATCGCATCGGTCATGGGATCGCCGTGTACGTCGACGAAGGATTGCCACACACCGCCGAGAGACACCCGATCCTGGGGACGCCGCGGCCCCGCCAGGCTGGGGACCACCCCGGCGAGGTCGAGGTCGACGGTCTCTCCGAACGTCGGCATCGCAGTTTCAGCGCCCCGAAACATCCCCTGGGCTCGGTGATAGGCCTCGACCATGGCCACATGCTGCTCGTCGCGGCCGCTGGAGAGAAGGTAAGCCAGCGTCTGGTCGTCTACGGGGAAGAGCGCCGACGTCGCACCGTACTCCGGAGCCATGTTGGAGAGGGTCGCCCTGTCGGCCGCGCTCATGCCGTCCAGCCCCGAGCCGCAGAACTCGACGAACTTGTTCACCACACCGTGGGCGCGCAGGCGCTCGGTGAGGGTGAGCACCAGATCGGTCGCCGTGGTACCGGCCGGCATGGAATTGGTCAGCCGCACTCCCACCACCACAGGCTCGAGAAGAAGTAGTGGCTGGCCGAGCATCACCGACTCCGCCTCAATGCCGCCGACGCCCCAGCCGAGCACCCCGATGCCATTCACCATGGTGGTGTGGGAGTCGGTGCCCACGACGGTGTCGGGGTAGGCGACTGCGCCTCTGTCGTCGTGGCCGAGCTGAACGACCCGGGCCAGGTACTCGAGGTTGACCTGGTGGACGATGCCCATCCCCGGGGGCACGACACGGAAGCCGTGAAACGACTGCTGTGCCCAGCGCAGCAGGGCATAACGCTCATGGTTCCGCTCGTACTCGCGCCGGACATTTATGGCGTATGCCCGTGATGATCCGAAGGCGTCGACCTGAACCGAATGATCCACAACCAGGTCGGTGGGCACGATGGCGTCGATCCCCTCGGGATCGATTCCGGCCCGGGAGGCGGCTGAGCGCAGGGCGGCCATGTCGACCACACAGGGGACCCCGGTGAGGTCCTGAAGCAGCACCCGGGCCGGCAGGAATGCTCTCTCCCGCCGGTCTCCGGGGGCGGCGGCCCCGGATGCAAAGGCGATGACGTCGGCATCCTCAACGAAGGGGCCGCCGGCATTCCTGAGCAGGTTCTCGAGGAGAATCTTCACGGTCACCGGCAGGCGTGCCACGTCGCCGTGTCCCAGCTCGGCGAGGCGCTCGAGCCGGAAATACTCGATACCCGGCATCAGCTGGGACCGTGCTCCGAAGGGATCCCGCGCAGCCATTGGTCCGGGGGAGTGTACCGGGAATCGCCCGGCGCTCAATGCGCCGTTGAGAACTGCACCAGGATAGATGTGAGATGAGTGTAGGCGCCGGTGGCCACCGAGGCCCCCAGTGCGATGGTGACGACGCCCCCGGCCAGGGTGAGCGGCCGTGACAGGAGGCGGACCCGCGCGGGCAGCGTGGGCAGGGACGCCCAGGCCAGGGCGAAGAGGACAAAGGGCAGGCCGAGCCCGAGCGCATAGGCGCCGAGGAGGATGGCGCCCGTCAGGGCGTGGCCGCTCAGCCCCGCCAAGGTGATCGCGGCGGCCAGGTAGGGACCGACGCACGGTGTCCAGCCCAGGCCGAAGACGGCCCCGACGATGTAGGCGCCGCCGACGCCGCGGCGCTGAAGCCGTTCGGGTAGGGCGAACCTCCAGTCGCGGGCCAGCCGGCGCCCCTTGATGGCCCCGATGATCACCAGGCCGAAGACCACCATGAGCAGACCCGCAGCGACCTCCACCGGACGGCCCACGTGTCCGAACCCGGCGCCGATGTGGGCCGCGCCGGCGCCCAGGACAACGAACACGGTCGCGAAGCCCGCCACGTAGAGAAGTGACCCGGACACCAGCCTCGCCCTGAAGGACGAACGGCGCTCGGCATCGGCAAGGTCGGCCGCGCTGACCCCGCTGACGCAGGCCAGGTAGGCCGGCAGCAGGGGGACGGTGCAGGGGGCCACAAACGACGCCAGTCCCGCGACGAAGGTGGCGATGAGGGACCCCGGGTCGGGCATGGGGCGGACTACCCGAAGGTGAATGTGTAGAGTTGGAACCCGGCCGGGACGCTGAGGTCTAGTAGATGGTGCCCCGGATCCTGGGCGATCAGCAGCGGGAAGAGATCGTTGCGGCCGACTGTCAGGCCATCGGCTCCCAGCCCCGCGCCGCGCTGATCGGAGGCGGGCCGCCGCCCGTCCACGGTCACCCCCGCCACCGCCGGTGTGGCGGACTCCGTACCGGCGACGATCAGCACCGTCTCGGCATGGAAGCTCAATCGCACGTGTCCCGGCGCCGTCGCCAGGATGTACTGCCCATGGTCCGACCATGTGCCGGTGATCTGGATGACATCACGTTCGGTGGGGGGCCCGTGGTCCGCGTAGGCGGTGGGAACGTCACGATCCCCATACCGCTCACCATCGGCGAGCTTGCCGCGCTCGCTGCCGGCGTAGAGCTCGGGTGTCCGCGGTGTGTCGGGAGCGTCCTCCCCGGCGCTGCCTGGGGACGGGGCGGTGGCTGAGAGGAGACCGGCCACGGCCCTCTCCGTGGCTCCGTACTCACCCTCGCCGAGATGGCGGTAGCTGAGCCGCCCGGACTGGTCGATCAGATATTCGGCGGGCCACACGTTGTTGCCATATGCCCTCCACGTCGACATACCCGGGTCGAGAGCGACAGGCCAGGTCACCCCCAGGCGCCGGGCGGCGCCGGCGACATTGTCCCGCACCTTCTCGAAGTCGAACTCCGGCGAATGCACGCCGATGATCACCAGGCCCCGCTGGCCGTACCTGTCCTGAAGCGCCTGGAGGTGCGGAAAGGTCCGAACACAATTGATGCAGGAGTAGGTCCAGAAATCGAGCAGCACCACCTTTCCACGCAACGCCGGCAGCCTCAGTGGCGGGCTGTTGAGCCAGCCCTCCACCCCTGACAGCTCCGGAGCCGTGGGGCGGTCCTGCACCGGCAGAAGCAATTCAGAGGCGGCGGGAGCGCCGGCCTCGCCGAAGGGTGGGCCCGGCGAGCCACCTCTGACCACGGCGACGAGCACGCTGACGGCCACCAGCCCGATGAGCGCCAGGAGTCCCCATCTGTACCGTCGCATGTCTCCTCTATACGCCGTCCATGTGACGGTGGGACGTGCCCATCGGCACTGGCGCCGCCGGAGACCCCGCGGCATGCTCATGATTGGACGATGAGCACGGGCCCAATGTCCTCCCCTCGCGGGCTTCCTTCCGTGGACAGCCTGGCCCGCCACCCCCGCCTGGCCCCGTGGCGCGATGCCGGCCCGGCGCCGGCGCGCGCCGCACGCCATGTGCTGGAGGCGGAGCGCGCCCGCCGGCGGGAGGGGTCGGGCCTCCACGTGACGGTGGACGACCTGGCGGCGGCGGCCGACGCCTGGCTTGAGGAGCGCCTTCGCCCAGGCCCCCGCAGGGTCATCAATGCCACCGGGGTCATTGTTCACACCAACCTGGGCCGGGCCCCCCTGTCGCCGGCGGCCCGTGTGGCCGCACTCGATGCGGCCGGGTACTGTGACCTCGAGTACGACCTTGCGGGAGGCGCCAGGGGCTCCCGGCAGGATCACGTCGCCCCACTTCTGGCCACGCTCTGCGGCGCTGAGGACGCCACCGTGGTGACCAATAACGCCGCCGCCGTTCTGCTCGTGCTGAGAGCTCTGTGCCGGGGCCGTGAGGTCATGGTGTCGCGGGGCGAGGCGGTGGAGATCGGGGGCGGTTTCCGGATCCCCGAGGTGATGCGGGAGGCTGGTGCCCGCATGGTGGACGTGGGCACTACCAACCGCACCCGCGCCTCCGATTACGCTCAGGCGGTCACCCCCAGGTCGTCGGCCATCGTTCGCGTCCATCCCTCCAACTTCACGATCGTCGGGTTCGCGGAGCGGCCCTCCACCGCCGCGTGCGCCGCCATCGCCCACGACAACGGCCTTCTGCTCATCGAGGACGCCGGCAGCGGTGCGTTCACGGACCTGCCTGTGCTGGACGGAGAACGCGGGGCCGAGCCGATGCCGGCGGATCTCATCGGTGCGGGGGCTGACATCGTCACCGCCAGCGGAGACAAGCTCTGTGGCGGCCCCCAGGCCGGCCTCATAGCGGGCAGGTCCGACCTCATCGCCAGGCTACGGCGGCATCCTCTGATGCGAGCGCTGCGGCCCGACAAGCTGGTGCTCGCCGCACTGGGCGCAACGCTCTCGAGCCACCTCCGCGGGACCGCGGCCACGGAGGTGCCGGTGGTTCGAATGCTGTGCCGAGACGCCGCTGCCGTCGCCGCCGACGCGCAGGCGTGGACAGCGGCTCTCAGAGAGCAGGGCGTACCGGCAGTCGCCTGCGCAGCCCAGAGCCAGAGTGGCGGCGGATCCCTGCCAGGAGCAACCCTCCCCACCACCTGCGTGACCCTGGAGGGACGCAGCCGACGGCTTCTGGCAGCACTTCGCGACGGTGACCCGCCGGTGATCGCACGAGCCTCGGGCGGGAGGCTCTGGCTTGACCCGCGAACGGTTTCCGCTGAGGAGGTTCCCCAGCTCATCCGGATGGTGGTCGGAGCGTGGACGGCGGTGACCAAGCAGGAGGGCGGCTGCCGCTGAGCGACGGAGAACGGCGCCACCACGTGGTGGGCACAGCCGGGCATATCGACCACGGCAAGTCGGCGCTGGTCAGGGCGCTCACCGGCACCGACCCCGACCGACTTCCCGAGGAGAGGCGGCGGGGCATGACCATCGCCCTCGGCTTCGCCTCCTGGGTCCTACCCTCTGGTCGGCGCGTCGGCGTCGTCGACGTTCCCGGCCACCGCCGCTTCATCAGGACGGTGGTCGCCGGTGCCCAGGGCATTGACCTGGTCCTCCTCGTTGTCGCCGCCACCGAGGGGGTGATGCCGCAGACGCGAGAGCACCTCTCCATCTGCGAGTTGCTCGCCGTTCACCGAGCCGTGGTGGTGCTGACCAAGGCAGACCTTGCGGATGCCGAGACGTTGGAGGCTGCCCGGGCGGAGATCCGTGAGCTGATGTCCCACACCGCTCTGCGCGAGGCCCCCGTGGTGGTGTGCTCGGCAGCCACCGGGTCGGGCCTTGGCGAACTGGCGGCGATCGTGGACCGTACCCTCGAAAGGCTTCCGTCACGGCTCGACCGGGGGGCTCCCAGGCTGTTCGTGGATCGAGCCTTCAGCATGCCTGGCTTCGGGCCGGTGGTGACCGGCACGCTCGACAATGGCTCCTTTCAGGTGGGTCAGCCGGTTGAGCTGCTTCCCGGGCGCCAGAGGGGCCGGATCCGGGGCCTGCAGAATCATGGCGAGGCCGCCCGTCGGGCAGATCCGGGCATGCGGACGGCGGTGAACCTCGGCGGGGTAGAGCGTCGGTCCCTGAGCCGGGGAATGGCGGTGGTGGCAGTGGGCACCCTGGAGGCGACCGCGCGGCTCGACTGCCGCCTTCAAATCGCCCCAGGAGCCGCGAGCCCACTTCGTCACCGGGGCCGAGCCGAGGTGCTTGTGGGCACGTCGGAGGTGGCCGCCTCGATCTGGCTCTTGGAGGGCTCCGAGCTGGCGGCCGGACAGGCGGGGTTCGCCCAGCTGCACCTCGCCGCTGCCGTGGCCGCCGTGCCCGGAGACCGATTCGTGCTGCGGAGGGCGGCTCTGTCGGCGACCTTAGGCGGTGGTGTGGTTCTCGACGTGGCGCCCCGCCGCCACCGTCGCGGTGAGATCGAGGTACGGCGAGCTCTGCGCAACCGATTGGAGGGCGGCGCGGCGGAGCTTCTGCTCGAGGAGCTCCGCAAGGGGCGGCTGGGGATCGAGGCCCGGCTACTCGTCGCCCGCTCGGGCATGGCTCTGGCGCAGGTGGAGACAACGCTGCCCTCGCTCGGCAAGAGCGCACTGAGCGTCGGCTCCCTCTGGTTTGCATCGGAGCGGTGGGGTGAGATGGTCGGCGCGGCGGTCACCGCCGTGTCCACCTTTCAGAGTTCTCAGCCCCTGCGCCCGGGCCTGCCACGCGAAGAGCTCGGTCGCCGCCTCCGGCTGGGGCCTCATGCCGGCCCGATCCTTGAGGCTCTGATCGTCCGCGGAGATCTCGAGGATCGTCACGGGGCCCTGGCCAGGCCGGGCAGCCCCGCTGCCTCATCGTCGCTTGACCAGGGTCCTGTGGAGGCGGCCCTGGCGGAGCTCGCTCGGCGAGGCCTTGACGCGCTCAGCGGCGATGAGCTGCGGTCGGCCGGCCTGACGCCCGAGTTGCAGCGTCTGCTTCTGACCGAGGGACGCATCGTCAGGCTGGGCAACGGGACCGTGCTGGACTCCGGCACCGTGGATCGCGCACAAGAACTGGTCGCAGCGCACCTTCGCGAGCATGGCGAGGCGACCGTCTCGGTGCTTCGCGACCTGCTCGGTGCCACCCGGCGTGTCGTGGTGCCCCTCCTCGAGCGCTTTGACGCCACCCGATTGACCATCAGAGCCGGCGACGTGCGCCGGCTGCGCGGCGGCGGCTGACGCTGAATGGGAGGCGGGAGCGCGAGGGGAACGATCCCTCCGGGGACGCGGTGTGAGCGCCCCCCAGCCGTTTTGAAGACGGCGAGGCCCACCTGGACCCATCCGCTCCCGACACCAGTATCACTCGCCGGCCTGAGCCTGCAGCGAGACCCGGCCATCTCTGGCGCTAGGCCCACCCGCGCTACGCTTGGGGGGTGATCGAGACTCCCCTTCGGTTGACCGAGTTGTCCCGCGGCGGCGGCTGTGCCACCAAGATCTCGCAGGCCGACCTCTCCAGAGTTTTGGCCGGGCTGCACGTGCCCACCGATGCGCGCCTCATTGTGGGCCCAGCTACCGGGGACGACGCCGCCGTCTACCTCCTTCGCGACGACCTGGCGCTCATCGTCACCACCGACTTCTTCGCCCCGGTGGTGGACGATCCCGACGACTACGGCGCCATCGCGGCGACCAATGCCCTCAGCGACGTGTACGCCATGGGCGGCGCTCCCATCCTGGCCCTGAACCTGGTCGCCTGGCCGGGCGAGGACGTCCTGCCTCCCTCTGTGCTAGCCGCCGTCCTCGCCGCGGGAGGTGAAAAGGTGCGCGAGGCCGGTGCCGTGGTCGGCGGAGGCCACTCCGTCCGCGACGCCGAGCCCAAGTTCGGGCTCGCGGTGGTGGGAACGGCGCATCCCGACGCCGTGATGACAAACGCCGCGGGACGTCCGGGTGATGTGCTGGTGCTGACCAAGCCGCTCGGCACCGGCGTGGTCAGCAACGCCCTCAAGCTGGGTGAAGCACCGCCCGACGTTCTTGCCACGGCCGTCCGCTGGATGCGAACCCTGAATGGACCATCGGCGGCTGCTGCTGCACAGGCAGGGGTGCGCTGCGCCACGGATGTGACGGGGTTCGGCTTCCTCGGCCATGCCCGCTCCCTCGCCCGCGCCAGCGGCTGCGGGGTGGAGATCGATGCCGGAGCGCTGCCCGTGATCGAGGGGGTGGAGGCCCTCGTCGAGCGCGGGCTGGTGCCCGGCGGCAGCCGGCGCAACCTGGACTACGCGAACGGCTGGACAGCGTGGTCGGCGGGCGTCTCGGATTTTCGCCGCATGCTGGCAGCGGACGCACAGACCTCGGGCGGCCTGCTGCTCGCCGTGGCGGAGGACCGGGTGGCCGGGCTGCGACGCATGCTTCAGTCCGATGGCGGCCCGGCAGCGGTTGTGGGGCGACTGGTTGCTGCCGAGCCGGGCTCCGTCAGGGTGCACTGACGGGAGTGCACCGGTGGCCTCTGACAGCTGCAGCCGCAGCTCTGGTGTCCTGCGCTGGAAGATAAGGTCACCGGCTCCCTCAGGCGGCAGGCACCTTGGCCAGCGCCTCGTCGAGCCACGCCTCGATCTTCGGCGGCGTGAGCCCCTGGCCTGTCAACCGCGACACCTCCTCGCCGTTGGCGAAGAGCAGGAACGTGGGCATGCCCATGACGCGCATCTCGATGCAGATCCTTCGCGCCTTCGGCGCCTCGAGCATCACCAGGGTCAGGTCGCGCCCCTCGGCAATACGCTCGACATCAGGTCGCAGTTGGATGCACGGCGCGCAGTCCGGTCCCCAGACGTCGACGAGCACCGTGCCGCCGGCCACGAGCTCACGGAAATTCTCTCTGGTCGCCTCGACCTGTCCCGACACGATCAACCCTCCCGTCTGGCGCGCATGTCGCGCACCGCTGCGGAAATCCCTGCCGCGTCAAGGACATCCGACATGACTCCAATCTGCTCCTCGTAGACGTCGTCGGGAACGGCGGCCCTGACCTCGTCCTCGAGCACGTGGTAGACGTCGAGGCCCAACTGGACCTCGGCCAACGAACCTGCGAAGGTGGGGTCTCCGAGAACCACGGTCTCAGCGGACAACTCGGCCGACTCCGGGTCCGGAGACCCGAGCAGCACCATGACGTTGTCCCTGCCGTCGCTCTCGACGAGATCCTTGATCACCTGCTGATGATGCAGATCCATGGCTCCTGACGCCGTTCAAACAAAGCATTCGGTTGCAGCGAATGCCACGGTCCCGCCCGCGGCCTCGACGCACCGTTCGATGGCGCCCCCGGCAATGCCGTCGCGCTCACCGAGCACGACGACCTTCTTGCCCTCGAACATGTTGGCTGCCCTCCCTGAGAGTGCCGGAACCCTTGATGCGCTGGTTCGGCGTGGCTTGTTGAGCACTGATTGTCGCAACCCTAGACGCGTTCACGCCGCCCGCCCGCCGCGGGTCACCGGCGCGCCTCGAGAACAACGCTCATCCCATCCGACTGCTGCGTCATCCGGCCCAGGAAGAGGCTGCCCTTGGCGATCAGCTGGACCCGCTGGGCGTCCCCGGCACGCAGGCGCCGCAGCGCATGGGGCAGGTAGCAGAGGGCGGAGGCGAGGTGTCCCTGAGTGGGCGCGAAGCCGGGCATCCCATGGGTGGCGATGAAGCTGTCGATGTCCGCCCTCTCGATGTCGCCCCGGCGGATCGCCAGAGCCGCGATGAGCTTGTAGTTGCGGTCGGCGACATTTCCCGATCCCTGGGGCTCCGTCACCTCGGGATCGTGGAGCTCGGTGGCGTAGTCGTCGATGTCGGTCATGCGCAGGCCGTTGCGCTTCAACGGCTCCACGGCGAGCGCCTCCATGATCTGCGGATTTGAGCTGCCCGAGACCACCCGGTGACGGCCGACGGCGTCCAACCGCACGCGCGGGGAGGAGCCGTCATCGGCCTCGATGAGACAGGCCGCGCCCCCCAGGACGTCCTCGAGAACCGGAAGCCCGTGCTTGAGGTGTCCCTGGAACTTCATGCCCAGCTTGGGCAGGGAACCGCCGGCGACGACGGCGACGCGACGGAAGACCCCTGAGGCCACCAGGGAGGCGCCGAGCACCATGGCGGGTAGCGGCGCCGCGCAGAAGTTCTTTATGTCCGTGCCCGACGCCTGACCCAGCCCCCCGGCCACGGCGACCGCCTTGGCCATGTTGCCGCCGCCGCGCTGGTAGCGGTCGCCCACCGCCTCTTCCGAGCACGACAACACGTAGTCGATGGACTCGGGGTCGATGTCATGGTCCTCGAGAAGATGGAGCAGGGCCAGCGTTGCGCTCGCCTTGCAGGCCAGGTTTTCGAGGAGCACCGTGCCCGTCAGAGCCTCGTCCACATCGTGGGCGCGCCGCAGGACTCCCGCCAGCGGACCGTCACCGAGATTGAGGGCGACCGCGCCGGGCTCCGCGGCCACCCGCTGGGCGTCGGTTCCAACCACCCCAAGGCGATCCAGCGCCAGCCGTGACGCCAGGGGGTGAGCGGCGAGGGCCGTGGCGGTCCGCCCCGCGATATCCTCGTCGAGGGCGATGAGGTTGAACTCATCGACGATGGCCATGAGGGCGAGGAACTCAGCCTCGGGCATGAGCTCACCGTCGACTGTGAAACGCTCGGCGCCCTCCTGCCGCAGGGCGGTCCAGGGCCGCGACGGCAAATCGCGTGGGTGCAGAGCTCCTAGGTATGCCTGGTGCGCTGGGTAGCCCACCGCGCTCTCGAAGCTCCGGAGGCTGGCGAGGAATTTTTCGCTGACCTCCGGATGTGCGGGGAGCTCGCGCTGTGGTTTGGAGCCGTGGCGCGCAAGTCCGGGAACGTGCGCCAGGACCTGGGAGGCGGCCGAGACCACGGGCGTCACGCTGTTCACCATGCGAAGCTCGGTGTCGCGCTCAGCCGGCAGGCTCGGACGCGGCAGGCTGCGCTGCCCCAGGCTCGACCATCGCTGGCTGGGACGGAGGCGCGGCAGGCTCGACCATCGTTGGCTGGGACGGGGGCGCGGCAGGCTCGAACACAGTGGGCTGGGACGCGGCCGTGGCGGGTTCGAACACGGTCGGCTGCGCCACGGCGGTGGACAGGGCGGCGAGCGCCGTCGTCAGCAACTGGCCCCGCCACTCCCGCTCCGCCGCGGGATCCCGCGAGGGGTCCCCGGTGGGATACGGGATCCCCCGGGTGCGCACGATGCGCGGAGCGCCGACCCGCAGCGCAATCGGCACCAGATTGCACAGCACCGCGGTGGGGATCCCCGAGCGTTCCAGCTCCTTTGCCAGCGTTGACCCGCAACGCGTACCAGTCCCTCACGTAGCTGTCAGGATCGCGGCGGCGACCCCGGCCTTGAGGAGTTCGGCCGCCCATTCGTTGCCGAAGCGCGAGGCGTCGGCGACCGCGGTGCCGTTGCCCGCTGTGACGAAATACTCGGTGTGCAACCGGCCGATCCGGCGATCGCGCTCCAGCTCCCGAGCGGCATCCAGCGGGATGATGCGATGGGGATCGGCATCGGCCGCCACCGGCGAGAACCCCCCGTGAACACACTGGAATTCGCCAGTTTTCAGCACCTCCCGGTCGGCGATCGAGTAGCGGAGCCAGCGAGTGGCGCGTGCGGATTCCAGGCGGTCCGGATTGCCCATGGGGACCAGCGCCCCCTCGGTTACAAGGGCGACGGTGACGCCGCTGAGGTCGCCGACGGGTTCGGCCGGCGACACCCTGCCGAAATCGGGAAGGGGAATCTCGGTGGCGTCGCGATCGCCCCCCAGCCGCCGCAGCGCCAGGTCAACAGCGCGCCGCGCCGCGTTGCGCTCGCTCAGCCGGTTCTTGCGTGAAGCTCGAACGATGATCCCGTCGTTAGGACCGAGCACCTCCCCGGCGGCGAGCTTGGCGACGGCTTCGGCGATCCGCTGAAGGGTCGGACCCATCTCGCGCGCGGTCGTTCCCGACGCCAGGAGCACGGCTGGTGAGGCCTCCTCGATTCCCGGGTTGTCCGGGTGCATGACGGCAAGAGCCTGGAGGCCGGCGCGCGCCGCCGCCGCCCCCACGCGGGCGCAGGCTATGCCGTACCGGCCGCTGGTGAAGGCCGGTCCGGCGATGACCATCTCCGCGCGGGCGTCCTGGACGAGGCGGAGAATCTCGGCCGCAGCGTCGGGCTGCGAGGCGGCGTAGTTGTCACCACAGCAGACCGTGCCCACGATCTCATGGGCGGGGCCGAGTAGGGCCGAGAGCCGGCGACCCGGGCCCGTGCCTCCCTCGAGGCGCTGAGGCGGCTCGCCCGCCCGGTCCTCTCCGCCGATGCCGGCGAAGAACTGGTTGACGTAGTGGACGATTCTCATGCGCCCGCTGACGCCGTGAGACGGCCCCATCCGAGCGGACTGAGAGAGCCGAGGATCACCGCCGTGGGGACCTCGACCTCCGCCGTGGCATCTGCGGCGGCGATGTTCAGCCGCGCCCCGCCGACGGCTCGATCCACGGCCGGAAGCAGCAGGCGCTCGTCGTAGTTGCCGGTGCTGACCATTGCCGTGGCCCGCTCCGGAGGAACCACGATCGGCGGGCCCTCACCATCCCGGCCGCTCATCTCCGCGAAGATCCCGACGGCCGTGATCCCCATGTCCTCCAGAGCGTCCATCTTCAGGGACATGTCGGCGTCGGCATTGCCCGCGCCCTCCTTGGTGACGATCACCGCGTCCCAGCCCAGCCGGCTGCAGAGCTCGGCGGCCTGAAGGGAGACCGCCTCCTTCTGCGACTGCTCGACCGGCTCCGGTGCGAGTATCACACCCGCGAACTCGAGGTCGGCGCCGTCCCGGTCGCGCAGGG
>JBHELP010000243.1:0-20306 GCA_046263035.1 Candidatus Dormibacteria bacterium
CCGCCGCCGAGGGTCACTCCCTGGACGATCGGGTGAAGGACCTGGGCAAGCAGAACGCCGGCCTCCGGCAGCAGATCGCCGATCGCAAGCGTGAGATCTCGGAGGCGCAGAGTCCCGCATGGCTGGAGGGAGAGGCGCGCAAGCTCGACTACGTGCTCCCGGGTGAGCGCACCTTCGTATTTCCCAGCCCCGGCGCCTTGGTGCCGTCAGCGGGTGGGGTCGATGTCAAGCAGCTGCCGGTCTATCCGACACCTGCTCCCGGGGCACCAGGCCGTCCGCCCGCCGTATCCGTGCCGGCCGCCCAGCCTCCAGTGATGACCCCGACGCCGGTACCGTCGCCGACGCCCTACACCTTCACACTGCCGCCGCCCCCGCCGGCTCACTGACCGCGCCCCGGGGGCCCGGTGGGGTTGGTATATGCTTGGGTTGCGGCGTGGAGCAGTGGAAGCTCGTCGGGCTCATAACCCGAAGGTCGTTGGTTCGAATCCAACCGCCGCAACGCCCCTCCTCGGGAGGTCGCCACCAGCGCGACAGGAAACACGGTCGACATCCGTCTTCGGCTCTTCCGGCGGTATAGCTCAGCTGGTAGAGCAGCCGGCTCATACCCGGTATGTCCCTGGTTCGAGCCCAGGTACCGCCACCATGCCCCCTCACCAGTCAGCCGAGCCCGGACATGGGCTGAGTCCGGCCGAACGCTCGCCCGCGGTTGCCCGGGTGCGTCGTGAGGTCGCTCGCGCCGCCGACAGGGATGGTGTCCTGCGTCCCGGAGAGGGCGTTCTGGTGGCCTGTAGCGGTGGCCCGGACTCGACAGCGCTCCTCGACGCGCTATCCCGGCTGGCTCCGCCCAGGCGGTGGCGTCTGGCCGTCGCCCACGTCGATCATGGCATGCGTCCGGAGTCCGGCGGGGAGGCGCACCACGTGGCCCGGCTGGCCGCCTCGCATGGCCTTCCCTTTCATGCCCTTCGGGCCTCGGTGCCCCGGACCGGCTCACTGCAGGACGCCGCACGCCGGGCCCGCTACCGCTGCCTGCGAAGCCTTGCCGACTGCCTCGATCAGTCGCTCATCGCCTGTGGTCACACCGCCGACGACCAGGCCGAGACAGTGCTGATGCGGGCCCTCACCGGGGCCAGCCCCCGCGCCCTGAGGGCCATGTCACCGCGTTCCGGAAACCTGGCAAGACCCCTGCTCCGCCTCTGGCACAGCGACACCGTCGACTACTGTGCGGCGCTCGGTCTGCGACCACTTTTCGACCCCTCCAACCACGATCCGCGCTTCCTCCGCACGCGGGTCCGGGACGAGCTGATCCCGGCTCTGGAGTTGGTGTTTCCCGCCGCCCGCCGCCGTCTCGTCGCGCTCGCAGAGCACCAGCGCCGGCTGGCGCGGGAGGGCGATCGAGTGGAGGGCCCATGCTAGACTGGCCGCAGACATGCGAGGCTCCCGGCGTAGTCTCACCTACGTCTTTCTGGTCACGGCCATCCTGCTCGTCGCCGCACTCTTCTACCGCTCCTTCCCCGGGCAGTCGACCAGTGAGGCGGACGCGGGAACGCTGTTCCAGGCTGTCACCAACAGTGCCAAGGGTGGTGCTGAGAAGGCGAAGACCATCTCATCGGACCCCAGGCAGCAGGCGGTCATCGAAGGAGATGGTCAGACCATCGTCTGGTACAACCAGGAGGGTCGCAAGTACCGGACCAACCTGGCCTCGAGTGAGGAGGTCACCAGGGTTTTCAGTGACAATCACTTCTTCAACTTCAAGAATGACTCCTCCAGCGGAAACTCCTTGCTGAACTTCATCCTCCCCAACCTGATTCTTTTCCTGCTGATGGGCGCCTTCCTGTGGTGGATACTCCGGCAGACGCAGAGCGGGAACAACCAGGCGATGTCCTTCGGTAGAAGCCGTGCCCGCCTCATCGCCGCGGACAAGCCGGCGATCACCTTCGTGGACGTGGCCGGCGTCGAGGAGGCCAAGACCGAGCTGACGGAGATCGTCGAGTTCCTCAAGTATCCGGACAAGTTCACCGCGGTCGGCGCCCGGATCCCCAAGGGAGTGCTGCTCATCGGCCCTCCGGGGACGGGCAAGACCCTGTTGAGCAAGGCGGTTGCCGGCGAGGCCGGCGTGCCCTTCTTCAGCATCAGCGGCTCCGAGTTCGTGGAGATGTTCGTCGGTGTCGGGGCCAGCCGAGTCCGCGACCTCTTCGAGCAGGCCAAGAAGAACAGCCCCTGCATCGTCTTCGTCGACGAGATCGACGCCGTCGGCCGTCAGCGTGGGGCCGGCCTGGGAGGCGGGCATGACGAGCGTGAGCAGACCCTCAACCAGCTGCTGGTGGAGATGGACGGGTTCGAGACCGCAACCCACGTGATCGTCATAGCCGCGACCAACCGGCCGGATGTGCTGGACCCCGCGCTGCTGCGCCCGGGGCGCTTCGATCGCCATGTGATGCTCGACCGGCCGGACATCCGCGGTCGGCGCGCCATCCTCGAGGTGCACGCCCGCAACAAGCCGCTTGATGACAGCGTGAATCTCGAGGTGCTCGCCAAGCAGACCCCCGGTTTCAGCGGAGCGGACCTCTCCAACCTCATCAACGAGGGAGCGATCCTGGCCGCTCGCTCGAATCGCAAGACCATCACCATGCCCGATCTCGAGGAGTCGATCGCGCGGGTCATCGCCGGTCCCGAGCGCAAGAGCCGGATGATCAGCCAGAAGGAGAAGCAGACCATCGCCTATCACGAGATGGTCCATGCGCTGGTCATGAAGACGCTTCCCAACACCGACCCGGTGCACAAGATCACCATCGTCAGCCGCGGCATGGCACTGGGTTGGACCATGAGCCTCCCCACCGAGGATCGCTACCTCGTCAGCAAGGCCGAGCTCATCGACCAGCTGGCAGGGATGCTGGGCGGCCGCTGCGCCGAGGCCCTCATCCTGGGTGAGGATCACATCACCACGGGCGCCTCGGACGATATACGCAAGGCCACGAACCTGGCCCGCAAGATGGTCACCGAGTGGGGTATGAGCGACAAGCTGGGCCCCCTGGCATTCGGTGAGAAGAACGAGATGGTATTCCTTGGCCGGGATCTCGGCGAGCAGCGCAACTATTCGGAGGATGTTGCCGGGGACATCGACCACGAGGTCTCCCAGCTCGTGGACAACGCCTTCAAGACGGCCGAGCGAGTGCTCCGCGAGCGCGAGCCCCTGCTCCGGACCCTGGCGACGCGCCTCATCGAGGTGGAGACCATGGATGCCGCCGAGATGGATCGCATCATCACCGAGCAGACGGCTCCCGATGGGGGCGCAACCTCCGCGGCGTAGCCGCCCCGGGAGCCATCTCGTACACTGGGGCCGCCCCGAAGGGGCGTGTGCCGTGGCCCGCAGACCCACACAGGCTGCGAGGCATGAAACGGTGCTCCACCATCATCAGCAGAGCAGGAACCTGTGGATCAACCGGTCACCCCGGCGACTGCAAGAGCAGCCCCCACCGCCGTCACCGTCAACTCGCTTCTCGCCTGCAAGCAGCGCGGTGAGCGCTTTGCCGTCCTCACCGCCTACGACTACACCATGGCCCGCATCCTGGCGGCGGCGGCGATCCCCGTGCTGCTGGTGGGCGACAGCCTCGGCATGGTCATGCTGGGCTACGAGACGACCCTGCCGGTCACCATGGAGGAGATGCTCCACCATGCCCGGGCGGTCTCACGGGGCGCGCCCCGCCAGCTGCTCGTCGGGGACATGCCCTTCAACGCCTATCACGCTGCCGATGAGGAGGCGATCCGCAACGCCGCAGCCTTTATTCAGGCGGGCATGCATGCCGTGAAGCTTGAGGGCGGAGGCAGGATCATCGGCCTCACCGCCCGGCTTGCCGAGCGGGGCATCCCGGTGATGGGGCACCTGGGTCTGACCCCGCAGTTCGTCAACCTTCTTGGCGGCTACCGTGTCCAGGGACGTCATGCCGAGGCTGCCCGCAGGATCCGGGATGACGCTCGCGCGCTGGAGGAGGCGGGGGCCTTCGCGGTGGTTCTCGAGGGCGTGCCCCGTGACTTCGCCGCCGGGATCACCGCCACGCTCCGCATCCCCACGGTGGGCATCGGCGCCGGGCCCGAATGCGATGCGCAGGTGCTCGTGATCCATGACCTTCTGGGCCTCACCCAGGGACCCCTGCCGGCCTTCGTCCGCAGCTATGCCGATCTCTCCACGGCGGCCGCCACAGCTGTCACCGAATGGGCGACCGACGTTCGCGATGGTCGCTATCCGGACGAGGAGCACAGCTATCACTGAGCCTGCCCAGCCACGTCCTATCGACACTCCGGCACGGCTTCGAGACTGGTCGGACAGGTGTCGGTCGGCCGGTCTGGTGGTGGGCCTGGTGCCCACCATGGGGGCGCTTCATGCCGGTCACCGAAGCCTCATCCGGCGGGCCCGGTTGGAATGTGACCGTGTGGCCGTCAGCATCTTCGTCAATCCCCGGCAGTTCGGCCCCGGCGAGGATCTGGACCGCTACCCGCGCACCCTCCAGGCCGACATGGCCGTCCTGGCCGCGGAGGGGGCTGATGTAGCCTTCATCCCCTCCGTGGAGGCCATGTACCCGCCGGGACACGCCATCTCCGTGTCGGTGGGCCCACCCCTGGGAACGACGCTGGAGGCCGCCGCCAGGCCCGGTCATGTCGACGGCGTGGCCCTGGTGGTCACCAAGCTGCTCAGCGCGGCCAGGCCCGACCGTGCCTACTTCGGTGAGAAGGACGCGCAGCAGTGTGCCGTGGTGCGACATCTCGTGCGCGAGCTCGACCTGGGGGCCGAGATCGTGGTCTGCCCGACCGTTCGGGATGCCGACGGCCTGGCCCTCTCCAGCCGCAATGCCTATCTCAGCCCGGAGGAGCGGGGCCAGGCGGTGGCCATCCATGAATCCCTTCTTCAGGTGGCCACCGAGTTCGCCCGGGGAGTCCGTGAGCCCGCGCTGCTGGTCGCGGCGGCGCGGCACCAGCTGTCCGGCGCCCGGGGGGTCCGGGCGGAGTACGTGGCCCTTGTCGACGCGGATACCTTCGTGGAGGCGGGGGCGCCGGCGGCCCGTGGCGAGCAGCTCAGCTCGGGACAGACGCGCTGGTTGTGCCTGGTCGCCGCCCGCGTCGGTGGCACGCGCCTGATCGATGCCGTCAGCCTCCAGGGAGCGGCGGAGGAGGCCGACTCCTGCGAGGGACCGGACGTCTGCGACACTGTGGTCATGTCGAGTGCCGGTGTGAGCGGGGGAGGAGGGCGGCAGTGCAGCGCATCCTTCTGAAGTCGAAGATCCACCGCGCCACGGTGACACGGTCTGATCTGGACTACGAGGGTTCCTGCAGCATCGATGAGGAGCTCATGCGGCTGGCCGAGATCGTCGCCGGGGAGCAGGTCCACATTGCCAACATCACGCGGGGGACCCGGGCCGTCAGCTATGCGATCGCGGGCGCTCCCGGCGAGATCGGTCTCAACGGCGGTATGGCCCACCTGGGGGGGCCCGGCGACCTCGTCATCCTGATGACCTACGGGCACGTCGATGAGGGCGACGTCCTCGGCTTCGCTCCCCGGATCGTCTACGTCGATATCCGCAACCGTCCCCGATCGCCGGACGCCGCCGGCGGGTCTGAGGTCTCGCGGTGGACGCTGTGGCGCAGCCCGGATCCTGCTGACTGACGGACGAGGTCATGGCTGAGGACTGCGACGTCCTCGTTGTCGGAAGCGGGATAGCGGGGCTCTGCGCGGCTCTCGGCGCCGGAGGGCGGGGGCGCATCGAGGTCATCACCAAGGGTGCGCTCGACGAGGGGTGCAGCCGTTGGGCCCAGGGCGGCATCGCAGCCGCCGTCGCCTCCGACGATTCGCCTGACCGGCACCTGACCGACACCCTGGCCGCCGGGGGCGGCCTCTGCGACGAGCGCGCCGTCCGCATCCTTGTGGAGGAGGGCCCGGCCAGGGTCCGCGAGCTCATCGAATGGGGCGTGGGGTTCGACACCCAGGATGGGGTCCTGCTCACCGGCCGGGAGGCGGCCCACACCCGGTCCCGGATCCTCCACGCTCGCGGGGATGCGACCGGACTGGAGATCGAGACCGCCCTGATCAGCCGGTTGCGGGCGTCGCCGGTGTCAGTCCTCGAGCGCCGCCATGTCACACGTCTGCTGATCGAGGACGGCCGCTGTGCCGGCGTCGAGGCCCGCGACGCCCTGACCGGTACGGCTCACGTCATCCGTGCCGGCGCCGTGATCCTGGCGAGTGGCGGGGCAGGCCGGCTGTGGCGTCACACCACGAATCCGGCACCGGCCACCGGTGACGGGATCGCCCTGGCCTATGACGCCGGCGCGGATGTGGCCAGCATGGAGTTCGTCCAGTTCCATCCCACCGCCCTGGCCCTGCCCGGAGCGCCCCGCTTCCTCATCAGCGAGGCGGTCCGCGGCGAGGGCGCTCAAATCGTCAACGCGGCCGGGGAGCGCTTTCTTTTCGACAGCGACCCCCGTGGTGAGATGGCCGGTCGGGATATCGTCTCCCAGGCCATCTGGGCGGAGTTGCAGCGCTCCGGGGCCGGGTGCGTCTATCTCGACTGCACACCGCTGGCGGATCGCGCGGCCCTGCGCTTCCCCACCATCCACCGGACCTGCCTGGATCACGGCATCGACATAACACGCGATCGCATACCCATCGCGCCGGCGGCGCACTACCTGGTGGGCGGCATCCGCACCGACGTCGACGGGGCAACCACTCTTGCCGGCCTCTACGCCTGCGGTGAGGTTGCCAGCAGCGGCGTTCACGGCGCCAACCGGCTGGCCAGCAACAGCCTGCTGGAGTCCGTGGTCTTCTCGCGCCGGGCGATCAGGGCGGCCCTGGGGTCGGCCATCAGCCGCAGGGTCGCTGCCGAGCATCCACCTCCCCAGGCGGACGGCGCCGAGGGCCGCATGGACGAGCCGCCCGAGGATCTGCGGGAGGCGATGTGGTGGGGCGCGGGTGTGGTGCGTGACGGGGACGGCCTGCGGGCGGCACTGGCCATCACCGAGAGGATCCTCGAGACGGCGAGGGCCAACTCCTTAACGGGGACCCGGCTGCGTCACGCCGTGACGTGCGCAGGGCTGGTCTGCAGGGCGGCGCTGGCGCGCGAGGAAACCCGCGGATGTCACCTCCGCTCCGATTTCCCCGACCTCAGCGATAATTGGTCCGACCTCTGGGTCATGAACAAAGTATCAGGAGCGCACCTTGACCGCCACCATTGAACCATTGACCGACGCCCTGGCCAACGACACGCTGGATCCCCTGATCGAGGCCGCCCTGGCCGAGGATGTCGGTGCCGGGGACATCACCACCGATGTCATCGTCGCCCTGGACATGACCTGCCGCGGCAAGATCATCGCCAAGCAGGATGGGATCATCGCCGGGTTGCCCGTGGCCCGGCGGGTCTTCGAGCTGGTCGACCCCCGCATGCAGTTCGACGCCAAGATCAAGGATGGCGAGAAGGTGCAGCCGGATCAGATCGTGGCCCGCTTGCACGGCTCGGCCCGGGCCATGCTCAAGGCCGAGCGCGTGGCGCTCAACTACCTTCAGCACCTCAGCGGGATCGCCAGCCTTACCGCCAAGTACGTGAAGGCGGTCGAAGGAACCAAGACACAGATACTCGACACCCGCAAGACCACCCCAGGAATCCGATTCCTGGAGAAGTACGCCACCCGCACCGGAGGGGCGGCAAACCACCGGGCCGGTCTCTTCGACGCCATCCTGATCAAGGACACCCACCTGGCGCTTGCCGGGGGGATCAGTGGAGCTCTGCGGGCCGTTCGCCGTGCTTACCCCGACACCGACGTCCATATCGAGGTGAGCAATATCCAGGAACTGGAGCAGGCCCTCAACGACCGTGCTCCCCGGATCATGCTCGACAACTTCGCGCCCGGGCAGGTGCGCGAGGCGATGAAGCTGATCCGTGGCCGGGCAAAGGTGGAGATAAGTGGCGGCGTGCAGATCTCCAGCGCCCGAGCCTACGCCCTGGCCGGATCCGACTACATCAGCGTGGGAGCACTCACCCACTCGGCCACGGCCCTGGACTTCACCATGAAGGTGACCCGTTACTGATGAGCCCGTCACCGCGAGGCCGGCATGGCTCCACCGTCAACTGGACTTCACTGATGAAGGCGGCCCGCTACCCAGGAGCGTGCAGTCCGCCTCGGCGGCCGTCGCCGGCATTCAACTCTGCAGCGCTGCCACCAGCTCCTCCTGGATGTAGGCAAGAGCGATGAGCGCCCGGTACTCGAGGCGCTCGCGGGTGGCGGTGTCGGCCTGCTCCTGCCAGCCGTCGCTGTCGATGCCGAGCAGGGCGGCCGCGGACAGTCGCAGGTGGTTGAGAGCACGCATCCAGGCATAGGCGTGTGCCTCGGTGAGGGCGCAGGTGTCCTCTCCGGCTCGCAGAGCCTCGCGGACGCTCTCGATGTCGGCGTCCCTTTCCTGGACCAGGTCGGGCCGGACGAAGCGCCGGTAATCCTCGTCGAGGTCCTCGTCGTCGTAGACCTGGCGGCCCGCCGGAAGGGCCTGGACACCGGGGGAAAGCCGTTCGACGATGTCGAGAAGGGCGGCGCGCTCGGACTCGTTGAGCCTGAGATGGATCCGACCGCCGATCCGGCGGACGTCTGCCACCTAGACGGGGGCCAGCGTGGCCTGCAGCCCGAAGGCGTGTAGACGGGAGACGGACACCTCAGCCTGCTCGCGCGGCTGGGTGGCCACGATGGCCTTGCCCTCATGGTGAACCTGGAGCATCAGCCGCGTTGCGGTCTGGTTGTCGTGACCGAACAGGGTGCGCAGAACGAGCACCACATAGGTCATGAGGGTGACGGGGTCATTCCAGACGATCACGTTCCAGCCGGCCTCGCGGAGCGTCCGCCTCCTGCGGGCCGGAGCATCGACCGGGACCGGTGTCTGAGCCACCATGGGTTGGGCCCTATTTAACACCCTTGCGTCGATCGCCTGCGGCGTCGGGCGAGGGCTGAAAGGCGTGGCCGGCGGGTGCCGGCCGTGGTCGAATGGCTCCGGCGCCGGCTCAGGAGGGGGCTCGCCCTAACCCCTCGACAGGCTCGCGGGCGAAGAGACCGGCCCACAGCCGGCTGTCGCCAGGTGTCCCCCGGCCCGGCCGGCGTCCGGTACGCCATCCCAGGACCTCGCCGATCGGCTCGGTCCGAAGCGGGAGCTCGCAGCCATTGCAGACGATCCAGATGGGACCCCCGTCGTCAATGGGACGGGCGAGCCGATGGCGGTGCCCGCAGTCCTCACACGTTACCGAGATTCTCATTGCGATCGAGGGTGGCACGCGGCGGATGACAGAACCACTGTCCTGGCGTGGTGCTCCGGTGACGTCGTGCAACGGTACAACGACGTGCTCGGGGTCGAGAAAAATGCGGTGGTGCTACACTCCCGGCTGATCGCACAGGCAGCGGAGCAAACGCGTCCGTTATCAGCCACCGGGTGCGTGTATTCGGCGGATTCCCTCCGCAATCCTGACCGACGACAGTAGGCAGGCGACAACAGAAGGAGATACTTGGCGCTGACCACGACCATCGAATCGGAAGTCACCACAATGGAGGGCCTCCTTGGAGAGGCTGAACACGGTATCCGGGCATTGGCCCACGGCGACATCGTGGATGGGACGGTGGTACGGGTTGACCCCGACGAGGTCCTGGTCGATATCGGCGCCAAGTCGGAAGGCGTCATCTCCAAGCGGGAGCTGGCGGCGAGGGGCGAACGCTCCATAACCCTCAACCCTGGCGAGACGGTCAAGGTCTATGTGATCCAGCCGGAAAATGAGGATGGCAGCGT
The DNA here is from genome assembly GCA_046263035.1 of Candidatus Dormibacteria bacterium. GTDB lineage: Bacteria > Chloroflexota > Dormibacteria > Aeolococcales > Aeolococcaceae > JBHELP01. Next base: position 9,800 of record JBHELP010000243.1, read on the forward strand.
CGTTCTCAGTCTCCGCAAGGCCAGGGCTGAGGGGATCTGGCAGGCGGTGGCGCAGAAGGAGTCCGACGGCGAGGTGCTCGACGCCGAGGTCCGTGAACAAAACAAGGGTGGCCTGATCGTCAACATCATGGGACTGCGGGGATTCCTGCCCAGCAGCCAGGTTGGTAGGCAGTACAGCGGCAGTCTCGTGGATCTCGTCGGCACCAAGGTGCCGGTCAAGATCCTGGAGGTCAACCGCAAGCGCAATCGCCTCATCGTGTCCCAGCGGGCGGCACAGGACGAGGATCGGGCTCGTCAGCGCGAGGAGCTCTTCGAGCACCTCGCCGTCGGCGATGTGCTCACCGGTAGGGTCAGCGGTCTCACCTCGTACGGCGCCTTCGTCAATCTCGGAGGCGCCGATGGCTTGATCCACATCAGCGAGCTCTCCTGGGATCGCATCAACAACGTCAGCGACATGCTCACCGTCGGTGACGAGGTCAGCGTCAAGGTGATCAAGCTCGACCCTGAGCTGAGCCGGATCAGCCTCTCGCTGCGGCAGATGTCCGAGGATCCCTGGGACTCCATCGAGAAGCAGTTCCCCCCGGGGAAGCCCGTCGAGGGCGAGGTGACCAAGACCAAGAAGTACGGCGCCTTCCTGCAGATCGCCGACGGTGTCGAGGGCCTTCTCCACATCAGCGAGCTCTCCTGGGACCATGTGGAGCGCACCGAGGATGTCGTCCATGTCGGCGAGAAGATCACCGTCATGGTCCTGCACGCCGACCGCGTGCGCCGGCGCATCAGCCTCTCGCTGCGGCAGCTGCACGGCGGTGGGCCGGAGGTGGGCGATGCCGATTACACGCCTCCCAAATACGACTTCCCGGAGGATGAGGATGAGGAGGACGGCGGGCCTGCTTCCCGCTCGGAGCCGGAGCCGGATCAGAAGGCTCCTTCGACTGCGGCGGTGGACGCAGCGGTCGCCGACCCCGACATCGAGGCGGCCGTCGCCTCAGGAGAGATCACGTCTCTCACGGGATCCCCGCTAGAGCCCGAGGCACCGATGGAGGGGGCGGATGGCCCCGACGTTGGCGGTCATACGGCGGCGGGCGAAGATGCCTCCCGGGCGGAGGCGCGCCGACGCCCTGACCCCACCGCCCCCGAACTCGCGGACGGTGTTGACACCGGCGGCGCCGGCACGGCGGACGGTGTTGACGCCGCCCCGCCGGAGGCCCCGGAGGGGAGCCCGATGACCTCGCCGGAGGCCGCCGTCACCAGCGACGCCAAGGGCCAGCCGGCCGGGAAGAAGTAGCGAGGCTGCTTCACGAGGGATCCACGGGGGCATAATGTGGTGTATCCATATTGGCCGGGCCTGCTTCCGCCGCGGGGGGAAGGTGACCGGGTAGCACCTGCAGGAGCCCCATCGTGTACCCCTTTGAACGCTTCAGCGAAAAGGCCAAAAGAGCGCTGACCCTCGCCCAGGAAGAGGCTGAGCGCTCCCATCACTCCTACATCGGTACCGAGCACCTTCTCCTCGGCCTGCTCGGGGTAACCGACGGGCTGGCCGCTCGAGTTCTGAACGGCCTCGGCGTCGAGATCGACAAGGTGCGCAGCACCATCCAGTCGGTGCTGGGCCACGAGGAGCGGATCGTCATTCACCAGATCACGCCCACCTCGCGTGTGAAGAAGGTCATCGAGATCTCCTTCGAGGAGGCGCGCCGGATGGGCAACAACTACGTCGGGACGGAGCATCTGCTCACCGGCCTGCTCATCGAGGGTGAGGGCATTGCCGCCCATGTCCTCGAGGACCTCGGTGCCAATCTGGACAAGGTCCGGGGCGAGATCGAGCGGCTGGCCCCCGACTCGGCTGTCGACGAGGAGTCCAAGGAGGCGCAGAAGAAGCCCAGCAAGACCCCGCTTCTCGACCAGTTCTGCCGTGATCTCACGGAGCTTGCCCACAAGAACGCGCTCGACCCGGTGATCGGCCGGCAGATGGAGATCGAGCGGGTGATTCAGATCCTCAGCCGCCGGACCAAGAACAACCCGGCTCTGATCGGCGAGCCCGGTGTCGGCAAGACGGCCATCGCCGAGGGTCTGGCCCAGGCGATCATCCTCGGCAACATCCCCGAGTCGCTCATGGGCAAGCGGGTTCTCACCCTGGACATGGGTGCCCTGGTGGCAGGCACCAAGTACCGTGGAGAGTTCGAGGAGCGGCTGAAGAAGATTCTCGACGAGATCCGCCAGTCGAGAGAGGTCGTCCTCTTCATCGACGAGCTGCACACCCTCGTGGGGGCGGGGGCCGCAGAGGGTGCCATCGACGCGGCCAACATCCTCAAGCCGGCGCTGGCCCGGGGAGAGATCCAGTGCATTGGCGCGACGACGCTCAACGAGTACCGCAAGCACATCGAGAAGGATGCGGCCCTGGAGCGCCGCTTCCAGCCTGTCAAGGTCGACGAGCCCTCCCTGGCCGAGACCGTTCAAATCCTCCACGGCATCCGGCCGCTGTACGAGCGTCACCACCGAGTCAAGATCACCGATGACGCCCTCAAGGCCGCCGCCGACCTCAGCGTCCGTTACGTCAGCGATCGCTCGCTGCCCGACAAGGCGATCGACCTCATCGACGAGGCGAGCGCGCGGGTGCGGATGAAGCTGACCACCACCCCTGAGCCACTTCGTGCCATGCAGAAGGAGATCCGGGAGCTTCGCTCGCTCCAGGAACAGGCCGTGGCCGACAAGGAGTACGAGAACGCCAGCACCCTTCGGGACCGGGTGAAGAAGCTGGAGGAGACCTATCGATCAGAGGAGATGACCTGGCGCGATGAGCTCGGCCAGCAGGTGCCCGACGTGGACGAGGAGAATATCGCCGAGATCATCTCCACCTGGACGGGTGTGCCCGTCGCCCGCCTCGTCGAGGAGGAGGGCGCCCGACTGCTCAGCATGGAGGAGGAGATCCACAAGCGCCTCATCGGTCAGGACGAGGCGGTCAAGGTGATCGCGCAGGCGGTGCGCCGGGCCCGTGCCGGTCTCAAGGAGGCCAAGCGGCCCATCGGCTCCTTCATCTTCCTCGGACCCACCGGGGTGGGCAAGACCGAGCTGGCCAGGGCGCTTGCGTCGTTCCTGTTCGAGAACGAGGACGCCATGATCCGCCTCGACATGAGCGAGTTCATGGAGCGCCACACGACGGCCCGGTTGGTCGGCTCCCCGCCCGGCTACGTCGGCTATGACGAGGGCGGTCAGCTCACCGAGGCGGTTCGCCGCCGGCCCTACAGCGTCGTGCTCTTCGACGAGATCGAGAAGGCCCATCCCGAGGTCTTCAACATGCTGCTCCAGATCCTCGAGGACGGCCGGCTCAGTGACGCCAAGGGCAAGGCGGTCAACTTCTCGAACTGCATCATCATCATGACCAGCAACGTCGGCGCTGCCAGCCTCAAGGCGACGTCCTCGCTGGGCTTTCAGCCTTCCGTGCCGGACGAGCGCAGCAGCTCCCACGAGCATGGGCGGATGCGGGACACCGTGATGGACGAGTTGAAGAGGTCCTTCCGACCGGAGTTTCTCAACCGGCTGGACGCGGTGGTGGTCTTCCACCGCCTCAATCACGAGCAGATGCGTGCCATCGTCGATCTCATGCTAGCCAAGGTGGCGGTACATCTCGCCAACCAGGAACTCTCCATGAGCGTCAGCGATGCCGCCAAGGACAGGCTGGTGGATGAGGGCTTCGACAAGCTCTACGGCGCCCGCCCGCTCCGTCGTGTCATCCAGCGCGTCATCGAGGATCCCCTGAGCGAGGAGCTCCTCCGCCTCAAGCACGGGCCCGGGGACACCGTCGTCATCGATCTCGCCGACGGCGAAGTCAACATGGCGCTGGTGCGCAAGGGGGCGGGCAAGAGGGATCGCAAGGAGAAGCGCGAGCCAGAGGCGGTGGTCGCCGGATCGGGGGCAACCGATTAGCCGAACGGCTGACCCCCGTTCAGGCCGGCGCCCTCACCGTGTCTGAGTCCATCGTCATCCGGGGCGCTCGGGAGCACAACCTCAAGGGTGTCGACCTCACCCTGCCGCGGAACCGGTTCATCGTCATCACCGGCGTCAGTGGGAGCGGGAAGTCCAGCCTCGCCTTCGACACCATCTACGCCGAGGGCCAGCGGCGCTACGTCGAGTCGCTCAGCGCCTATGCCCGGCAATTCCTGGGTCAGATGGAGAAGCCCGACGTCGATCACATCGAGGGCCTCAGCCCGGCGATCAGCATCGATCAGAAGGGAACCAGCAGGAATCCCCGCTCCACGGTGGGGACGGTGACCGAGATATACGACTACCTGCGACTCCTCTACGCGCGCGTCGGGCATCCGCACTGCCCCAACTGCGGTCGGGAGATCAGCAGGCAGAGCATCGAGCAAATGACCGACCAGGTCATGGCGCCTCCCGAGGGCACCCGATTGATGGTCGCCGCCCCCATGGTGCAGGGGCGCAAGGGCGAGCATCGCGAGGTGTTTGACGAGGCCCGGCGGGCCGGCTTTGTCCGGGCCCGGGTGGACGGAGAACTGGTCGATCTCGCCGAGGCGCCGAAGCTCGATCGCAAGTTCCAGCACGACATCGAGGTGGTGGTGGATCGGGTGGTGGTGAGTCCCGACCTGCGCTCCCGCCTGAACGACTCCCTCGAACAGGCGGCGCGCCTGGGGGATGGCCTGATCCTGCTCATACCCAGCACCGGAGAGCAGATCCTCTTCAGCCAGGAGTTCGCCTGCGTCTATTGCGGAATCTCCATGGAGGAGCCGGCCCCGCGGAACTTCTCCTTCAACAGTCCCCACGGCGCGTGCCCGTCGTGCACCGGTCTCGGGCTTCGCATGGAGGTCGACGCCGCTGCCGTGGTGCCGGACCCCACGCTTGCCATCGACCAGGGGGCGCTCAGCGGCTGGGTCAAGGGACCGTCGCAGCGCTGGCTGATGGATGTGGTGGAGGCGGTCTGCCGCAAATTCAAAGTGCCCACCAACCGCCCCTGGCAGGAGCTCACCGGCAAGCAGCAGCGGCTGCTCCTGCACGGTCTGCCACGGGATGAGACGGTGCGGATGCGCTACGTGGGCCACAGCGGAAACACACGGTCCTTCGAGGCTCACTACGAGGGGGTCATCCCCAACCTGGAGCGACGCTACCGGGAGACGGACTCCGACTGGGTGAAGCAGGAGATCGAGCGGTTGATGATGCAGACGCCCTGTCCGGACTGCGGCGGCGGGCGGCTCAAGCGGGAGTACGCGGCGGTCACGGTGGACGGCATCGGAATAATGGACTTCTGCCGGCACAGCGTCATCGACGCACTCGCCCGCATCGACGGCCTGCAGCTGTCGGAGCGGGAATGCGTCATCGCCGGTCAACTGCTCAAGGAGATCCGGGAGCGGCTGGGATTCCTCCATGACGTCGGCCTCGACTACCTGACCATCGATCGGGCCGCGGCCAGCCTGAGCGGGGGCGAGGCGCAACGCATCCGCCTGGCGACCCAGATCGGCAGCAAGCTCATGGGCGTTCTCTACGTCCTCGATGAGCCGACCATCGGCCTTCATCAGCGCGACAACGACAAGCTCCTGGGCACCCTCACCGCCCTGCGAGACATCGGCAACACCCTCATCGTCGTGGAGCACGACGAGGAGACGATCCGAAGTGCGGACCACGTCGTCGACATCGGTCCGGGAGCGGGGGAGAACGGGGGCCATGTGGTTGCCGCCGGTTCCCTCGAGGACGTGCTGGCGACGCCGGACAGCCTGACCGCTCAGTACCTGAGAGGAGACCGCGCCGTGCAGGTCCCCCTGGTCCGGCGCCCCGGGAACGCCCACCAGCTGGTCGTGCGCGGTGCCCGGGCGAACAATCTCAAGGACCTGGACGCCGCCTTCCCGCTGGGCACCTTCATCTGCGTGAGCGGGGTGAGCGGCAGTGGCAAGAGCACCCTGGTGAATGACATCCTCTACCGCCGCCTGGCTCAGCATCTCCACCATGCCCGGCGCCGTCCCGGCCGGCACCACCGTGTCGAGGGGTTGGAGCATGTCGACAAGGTGATCGACGTGGACCAGTCACCCATCGGCCGGACGCCGCGGAGCAACCCGGCCACCTACGTGGGTGTGTTCACCGAGATCCGCGATCTCTTTGCCAGGATGCCCGAGGCCCGCGTGCGGGGCTACCGCCCGGGCCGGTTCTCCTTCAACGTGGCCGGCGGCCGCTGTGAGGCGTGTGCCGGTGACGGCGTCATCAAGATTGAGATGCACTTCCTGCCCGACATATATGTCACCTGCGAGGTGTGCCGGGGCCGCCGTTACAACCGCGAGGCCCTGGAGGTGCGCTTCCGGGGCCACAGCATCGCCGACGTCCTGGCGATGACGGTCGACGAGGCGGCCCTGCTCTTCGAGAACCAGCCCCGTATCGCCCGGCGCCTGCAGACCCTGCAGGACGTGGGACTTGGCTACATCCGGCTGGGGCAACCGGCCACGCAGCTGAGCGGAGGTGAGGCTCAGCGGGTGAAGCTGAGCACCGAGCTCAGCCGGAGGGGCACAGGAAGGACGGTCTACATCCTCGACGAGCCCACCACGGGTCTGCATTTTGCCGATGTGGAGAAGTTGCTCACCGTGCTCCACCGCCTTGTGGACTCGGGAAACACGGTGATCGTCATCGAGCACAATCTGGATGTCCTGAAGACGGCGGATCACATCCTCGACCTGGGGCCCGCTGGGGGGGACGCTGGGGGGGAGATCCTCATTGCGGGTACGCCTGAGGAGGTGGCGGCGGATGCGGCCAGTGCCACCGGCGCGTACCTCCGGCGGATTCTGCCGATCCCCGGTGGATCCCATGGCACGGAGTCCACGGCTTCCGCCGGCGGTGGTGGCGGAACCCGCCGCCGCCGACGTCCCTCTCAGGCCGCTCCCGCCGCGGCCATGCGATAACGTTCGGGGCATGACGACGGTCGGTGAGACCCAGGAGAGGCGGATTCGGCTCCGGCGGCTCGATGACTGCCTTGACGTGCTGGAGCAGGCACACGAGCTCGACCTGACGCTGGTCACCGACCGGATGGCGGAGGTCCTCGCGGAGAGGGTGCCCACCATCCACCCCGGCATGCTGATCGCGGATGCCATCGAGGAGGTGCTCCGCCATCAGGAGCCCTACATGCAGCAGATCCGGCCCGAGGCGTCCAAGCGCTCCCGCCGGCGCCGCGAGCCCTTTGATGTGAGGCTATTGCTCAAGGGCCGCTAGGAGTACCCCCCGCCGCGGAGCCTTCGATGTGGGCTCCTCCTCAGGGGCCGCCAGAGTACCCACCGGCGCCTGGAGCCCCTTGATGTGACGCCCCTCCCTGTGGGCCAGGGGTCGGGGGGCGACTGTACACTCGGTCTCGCATGACCGCCTTCGGCTTCGATCCCGAAGAGCTGCTGAAGTTTCGGCGGCGTCCCCGGCCACGTGTGATCCGGCCGGGAGGGCCGCGGTCCCGGCGCCGCTGGATCCTCTGGGGAATCCTCGCTTCCATCGCGCTGCTGCTGGTGCTGGCCAGGTCGCTGGTGGGCCTTCGCGTGGGCTTTCTCTTCTTCGACAGCCTGGGCCACACCAACGTCTTCTGGACGCCGCTCGTGGCCCAGGTGCTGCTCTTCCTCATCGGCTCGGGCATCACGGGCGCTCTGGTGGCCGCCAGCATCCCTGGTTGGGTCGCAGCGGCGCGAAATCTGGATGTCCACGGCGGCCCGTTGGCACTCTGGGCGGGGGCTGCCGTCGCCGTGGTGGCCGGGGTGGCCGGCGGGGTGTACCTGGCCGGCCAGTGGCAGGACGTCCTGCTCTGGGTGCACGGCCACCCGTTCGGCGCTGTGGATCCCGCCTTCCAGCAGGACTTCTCCTTCTACCTGTTCACCCTGCCCGTGCTCGACGCGCTCCAGGCACTGGCGTGGACTGGGGCGCTCCTCGGCCTGGTGGGTGCGGTGACCATCGCCGTGGGCTCACTCGTCCTCGAGCAGGCCGCTGGGGAGATCCCCATCACCCTCACACCACCTCCGGGCAGGGGCACCGAGGACGCCCTCCGAGTTGCCGTTCGGCATGCCGGCATATGCCTGGTGGCGGTCTTCGGCCTGGCGGCCCTGGGAGCCCATTTCGGCGCCTATCACCTGACCACCAGCGTTCACGACAACTTCGTCGGCTTGGACGCCACCCAGCGGACCGTCATCAGGCCGGTGCTCGGCGCGCTTCAGTTCATCGCGCTCGGGCTGGCCATCGCGGTGGCGATCCTGCTGGTGGCTCGCTGGAGGGCGTCCGTGGTCACCACCGCCATCGCCCTGGGGTCGATCCTCGCCGGGTGGCTGGTGCTGGCGGGTGCCCTCCAGACCATCCCCGCCGCGGTCTACCAGGCGACCAGCGTCAACCCCAACGCCCAGAGCGCCCAGACGCCCGCGATCAACGACTTTCTCGTCACCAGCCGGGCGGCCTGGGGAATCGAGGAGGGACGGGATGTCGAGAAGCGCCAGTTCGACAGGGTCGCATCAGCAACGCTGCCCGACCTGGCCGCCGAGCCGGGGACGCTTCGCAACGTCCGCATCCAGGACTACCGCCAGCTTCCCGACACCTTCGCGCAGATCGATCGCAGCCGCAGCTATCAGACCTATCCCACCATCACCGTGGATCGCTATCCCTCGCCGGATGCCGGTGAGACCGAGGTGATGGTGGGCCCCCGGGAGATCGCCGAGGAGGATCTGCCCAGCTCGTCGTTCGTCAGCCGTCATCTTCTCTACACACACGGTTACGGGATAACGGCGGCGTCGGTGAACCGGGTGGCCGCCGAGGGCAAGCCAGACCTGCTCGCCGGCAAGCAGCCGCTGCAGCAGGTGGCCGCTGATGCCCCTCCCGACCTGTCCTTCGGAGGCTCGGCAAAGGGCGATCCCCGCATCTTCTGCGGGCTCAAGACCACCCAGGCCGTGGCCGTCAACACCACCCAGAACGAGTTCGACTACCCGGCCGGCACCAACACCGATCAGAACTCCCACGGTTCGGGTACGCACGGGATCGCGGTGGGCAACTCACTGGACCGCCTGGCGCTGTCGCTCGATAGCTTCGGTGGCTTCGACTTCTTCCTCACCAATGCCCTCACCGCGGAGAGCAGGGTCCTCATCCATCGCGAGATAAACGACCGCATCACCACGCTGGCGCCCTTCCTCAAGATGGACGGCGATCCCTACATCGTCGCCGATCGAGAGAGCAATCATCTGGTCTGGGTGGCCGACGCCTACGTGGAGAGCGATCGCTTCCCGGAGTCCTTTCGCTTCGACGATGGAACCTCGTATATGCGGAACGCGGTCAAGGCCGTGGTCGACGCCCGGACCTGCGGGACCACCCTCTACGCCGTGGACGCCCGGGAGCCTCTGACCGCCGCCTACAACGACATCTATCCGGGGTTGCTCAAGCCTCTCAGCGCGATGCCCGCCAACCTCAAGTCGCATCTGCGCTATCCCGAGGATCTGTTGCAGAACCAGTCCCGGGTGTACGCCTCCGTCCACGTGCCTGATGCGGCGACCTTCTTCAACAGCAGCGACCGTTACCGGGTTGCCCAGGAGTTGATCGACAAGAGGCAGCAGGACACGCAGGCGTATTACGTCGAGCTCACGCTTCCCAACGAGAGCAAGCCCAAGTTCGTGCTGCTGCAGACGTTCTCGCCGGCCACCAGTGGGGGGGGCGGCCAGGCCACCAACCTCACGGCCCTCCTGGCGGCACAGTGCGACTACACGACCACCAACCATCCCAAGTTGGTGTCGGTGCCGCTGGGCAACGCCCTCAACGTGCTGGGGCCACTTCAGTTCGACAACAACATCAACACCAACCAGGAAATCAGCAAGGAGATAACGCTTCTCGGCCAGAGCGGCTCGACGGTGATCCTCGGCAACGTCATCGTCCTTCCGTTCAACAACCGCTCGTTCCTCTACGTGCGGCCCCTCTACGTGGCCGCCACGGGGCGTGGCGGGAGCAGCTTTCCCCAGCTCCAGCGGGTGATCGTGGGCACGCAGGACGCCGTCGCCCATGGCAGCTCGCTGGCAGAGGCCCTCCAGGCTTTGCTCAAGACCGATCAGGCGATCCCCGGGTTGGGCGGCGCACCGGTCCAGCCAAGCCCCCCGCCGGGGACGTCTGCGCCCGCCCCCCCGGCCGGTGGCCAGCCGGCGGCCGGCCAGACGCTCTCCGCCGAGGCCTCCCAGGTGATCACCGATCTGCTCGCTCACCAGATGGCATTCGTGGCCGCCTCGCAGCGTGGCGACTTCACCGCCGCGGGGAGGGAGCAGGATCTGGTCAAGGGGGATACCGACAAGCTGAGCAGGTTGCTTCGATCCTCCCTGACACCAACAGGTCCCCAGGCATCCCCATCGGCCACTCCGCCGGCCCCGACGGCCGGGTCGCCATAGGGTCCCCGCCGCTGTCGCGCCTCCAGCTTCTGGCGGCCGTGGTGCTGAGCGCCTGCGTGGGGTTGATGGGCGGCGCGGCGGCCGCCTGGGTGGTCTACCAGCGCCTGGGACCGGCGGAGCGGGTGGTCAATCAGCCGGTC
>JBHELP010000244.1:0-2803 GCA_046263035.1 Candidatus Dormibacteria bacterium
GTGGATGCGCAGGAGCTGGCCCGGCGGGCGCTTGTACTCGAGCCCTATTCGGAGCCCGCCGTGCGCCTGCTTATCCGTGCTGCGGCGCTCGGGGGAGATCCACCGGGCGCGCTGGCGACATACCACACGTTCGTCAGCCGCCTCGAGCTGGAGCTTCACGAGGCGCCCAGCCGCGAGCTCAGCGCGCTGGCCGATCGCGTCCGGCACGATCGCTGGCGCGTGAGGACCTTCCTTTGCGCCGAGGCGGAGCTGCCACTGGTCCGGCGCCCCGCCCATCGCACCGCCCTCTCGGTTGTCGCCGAGGCGCTGGCGTCGGGGCCACGCACCCTGATCGTCTCCGGTGAGCCCGGGTCTGGTCGCACCCGCCTCGCGGCCGAATGCCTCGACCATTTTGCTCTCGAGGGTGCTGTGCTCGCAACCGCTCGGCCACTGGAGACCGATCACGACGCGCCCTGGAGCACCCTGCGGGCGATCATGCGGGCGGGACTCGCCAATGCGCCGGGCGTCGCCGCCACCGACCCCGCGGCCCTCGCCGTCCTGGCCGATCTGGTGCCGGAGCTCGCCAGTCGCGCCCCGGGCCGCCCCCCTCGGGATCGGGGGGAAGTCGCCGCCGCAATCGGGGCACTGCTGCGTGCCGTTGCGGATGAGACCCCAGTGGCGGTGGCGATCGATGATGCCCACTTCGCCGATGGCGCCACCATCGGCGCGCTGGCCACCGCGGTGGGCGAGCTGGACGCGGCACCGGTTCTCTTCGTGGTCACGACGCCTGATGTCGCCCAAGCGGGACCTCCCGAGCTGCTCGCGCTCCGGGCCTCGGTCGGGGGCCGGGTTCCGGGACGCGCGGTGCACCTGGATCCGCTTTCGCTCGAGGAGGTGGGGGAACTGGTCCGAACTGGGGCCCCATGGTGCACCGGTGAGACGGGACGAGACCGGCTGGCCCGACGGATCCTGTTCGAGACCGCCGGCAATGTCTTCCTCACCGCCACGCTCTTGCGAGCATTACGGGAGAGCGCACTGCTGCGGGAAGACGCCTTCAACTGGCCGCTGCCCGACAAAACGTTGGATTCGCCGTTGCCGATCAGCGTGCCTCCCCTGGCCCGGATGGCCATCACGGCCAGCGTGGGCCGCCTCGATGGGGAGTCTCAACGCCTCCTCGTCACCGCCAGCGTGCTCGGGCTCGGCATCGACCCGGAGCTGGCCGCCGGGCTGTCCGATCTGCCGCCCTCGCGGGTGGAAGACCTGCTCACCGGCCTGGAACGGCTGGCGTTTGTGGTGTTCGATGGCGAGCGGTACGCCTTTGCCGCCCCGCTGGTGGCCCAGGTGATCCGGGGAGAGTTCCTGACGCCAGGGCAACAGCGCGCCCTCCAGCAACGCATGGTGGCCCGCCTCGCGGTGCGAACGGATCTGGAGTCCCGGCTCCTCCGGACCGAGCTGCAAGCGGGGGTCGAGCCTGGATCCGAGGTGCTGCACCAAGCCGTCGCCATCGCTCGCGAGGCCATCGTGTCGGGGGCCCGGCGGACCGCCACTCGGGCCCTGGCAGCGGCGGAGCGCATCGGCACCAGCGATGCCGCCGGTGCCGCTGAGCTGGAGCAGCTTCGCGCCACGCTTTCGGTCGCAGCCTCTATGCCTCTAGCGCAGGCTGGGCGTCGAGCATGAAGGCACGTCGCTCAGAGCACGGACGGCCTGTACCGTGCGGAAGCAATCGATGATGGGTGGCTCCGTGGGGTTGTGCGGCGTCGGCGTCGTTCCGAGGTCCTTGTGCGAAACCGGGCCGGTGGGATCAGAGCACGCTGCCAGCAGGCTGATGGCACTGGCGATGAGTATCAGGCGACCCGACATGAAGTACCTCCCTGGGTGGGCCCGGGCGAACGGGCGTTTGCGGCGCGGGGTGGTCAGGCATCCCGGACGCCAGGGAGCACACTACTGCTGCCTGCCCAAGGGGCGGACAATTCCCGGCGGCAAGGAGTCAATTCGTGGCTGATCAGCTGGCTCGGGGCCGGCAACGGGGCGCCATGGGCGTGGGACTAATGGTCGCTTTCGGGGCGGCAATGATGTTGGGGGCTTGTGATGGCCCAGTGAACGTGGACCGATGCTTCATTCGTCTGGCCGTGGTGAGTCCGGATCCCGCCACCGTCCATGTGGGAGAAGTCATCACCCTTCACGCACAACTCAGCGCCTCCTCGTTGTGTCTGCCGACCGATGCTCAGCCGGCCAACCTCCGATGGAGCAGTGCCGACCCCAGCATCGCCACGGTCGATGCGGTGAGCGGGCAAGTACAGGGGATCAAGGCCGGCGCGACTCAGATCTCACTTACGACTGCGAAAACCCTCACCCTGTTGACGACCAGCGAGGTCCAGGTCATTAGCCCCTAGCTCGAGGCTACGGGGAGACCTTCCATGAAAATCGCGACCTGGAACATCAACGGAATTCGCGCCCGCGCGGCTCAGCTGCACGAGTGGATGAAGCGCGACTGGTGGACAGGCGGACAGGCGGACGCGCGGACGGGCGGACAAGCGGACAGGCGGACAGGCGGACAGGCGGACAGGCGGACGGCCGGACGGCCGGACGGTAACGCGCGTCATTTCGAGCCCTTCGCGCTGCTCAGGGTAAACTCCGCGAGAATCGGACGGCTGATGAACGATCCTACCGTAGGCGGTTCTGAGCGGAGCAAAAGGCTCAAAATGATCGCGTGGTTACGGCCTTACGCTGCATGATCTATATCCTTACTTCCAGCTGCAGGCTTCTGGACGCTCGGGGCAGGTTCTGACGGACTGAGCGGCTGTCCGGCCGTCCGCCCGTCCGC
>JBHELP010000245.1:0-6994 GCA_046263035.1 Candidatus Dormibacteria bacterium
GTCCTCCACCGTGCGCGTTGAGGGTTGCGCTCGTGGCGAACTCATCTCACCTCGTGCCCCCCGGCATCGCAGCGCACCACCACACCTTACCCCCTCATTGGCCGGCCCGACCGCGGCCGGCAGAGTGTCCACCAACACAGCCGGCGTCCTGCGGCTGTGGGCGCGCAAACCTACGCCCTGCCGTAGGTCGCAGATTACGGGGGTTTCCCGGATGTTGTCGCTGGCGATGCGTGCCTAAATAGAAGCCACACCCGATTCAGGGCAGCTCGGCTGCTTGGAGATGCCGTGAGACCCTCAGAACCAACGCCTGTTGACGCTGGTGTTCCGGGCGTCCATATACAACGCGTGCGGCTCCGCACCGCTGAGCGCGTCAAACGCGTATCATTGGAGAACCGATGAGGGGAATCATGCTGCGCCTGTTGCCGCGCGCCACCGCCATCCTGGCGACCGCCACCTTTGCAGCTCTGCTGGTGCCGTCGAGCCCGCACGCCGACGTCCCACCACCGCCACCGCCACCCATCTTCCCCACGCCGCCACCGGCTGCCACCGCGCCGCCGGCTGCTGCCCCAGCAACAGTGCCTGCCCCCAAGGCCACTGCGGCGGCTCCGCTCATCGGGCGACCCACCACCACTCGCCGGGTCGTGCCCACCGCCGCCGCCGCCCCCCCGCCAACGCCGGGGCCAAGTGAGACTCCCACACCGTCGCCGACGCCGTCGCCGACACCCTCGCCCACGCCGTCACTCGCCGCCTCGCCGGCGATCATCACCAGGGTGGAAAACCACGACAAGATCCCGGTGTGGCTGATGATCGCCCTGGGCGCGTCGGGCGTAGCCAACCTCGGCGTTCTCGGCGCCTACCTGAACCATCGCCGTTGGGCCGGCCGCTCCACCTGAAGCTTGCCGGCCCCCGCGATCCGGTCCTGAACTACTCGCGTACGACGACGGTGCCCGCGATCCGGTCCTGAAAGCCCTGGTGCCGGTTGCCGGTGGCCACGGTGATGGCCATGGCAATCCAGATCGCCCAGGCGATGAAGGCCACGAGCAGGGCCAGACCGAAGGGGATGAAGCGCACCGAGGCCGTCTTCAGGTCGATCGGGCCACCGCTGTCGGCGCGTTGCAGGCGAAGCTTCATCAGCCTCATTCCGATCGTCTGGCCCCGGCTGGTCCAGAACCCAATCAGGTAGACGGCGTGGATGATCAGGACGATCGCCACGGTCGCCGCCAGCGCGCCGCCGTCGGACCGGCTCTGCAGAAGCGCGGCCCGGGCGGGCAGCCCGATCACGCCCATGATCAGGAGGTCGATGAAGTAGGCGGCGAAGCGGAGCCAGAGCCCCGCGTAGTCCACCGAGCCACCGGACAGCGTGGTCGTGTGCGGATATCCGGGCGAGGGAGGGAGGTCGGGGCCGGGCGTGATTGTCATGGGTCCATTCTCACACCAATGTCCCGCTGACCCGTACGCTACTCCGCACCTGCGGATCTTGCTGCGGACCCGTTGCCGACCAGCGCATAGTCGAATGCGTCGGCCAGGGCCAGCCAGGAGGCTTCGATGATGTTGCTGGAGCATCCCACCGTGCTCCAGCGTCGTCGATGGTCGCCCGACTCGATCAGCACCCGTACCCTGGCGGCGGTGCCGTCGGACCCGTCGAGGACCCGGACTTTGTAATCGTGCAGGCCCATCGCCTCCAACTCGGGAAACGAGGGGATCAGCGCCTTGCGGAGTGCGCTGTCGATGGCGTTGACGGGTCCGTTGCCCTCGGCCGCGGTGTGGACCACCCGGTCGCCCACCCTGACCTTGACCGTGGCCTCGCTCACCAGCGCCTTGCCACCGCGCTGCTCGACCAGGGTGATGAAGTCGATGAGCTCGAAGGCGGCGCGATGGCCACGGGCCCGGTGGACCAGAAGTTCGAATGAGGCCTCGGCACCCTCGAAGGAATACCCCTGCGCCTCGAGCTGCTTGACCTCCTCGGCTATCTGACGCGCCAGGGCGCCGTCCCCCTCGATGTCGATGCCGGACTGTTCACTCTTGAAGAGCACAGTGGCCCGACCCGACTGCTCGGAGACGACGACCCGCCGCCGGTTGCCGACCAGCTCGGGATCGATGTGCTGATAGGCATAGGGCGCCTTCATCACCGCGTTCACATGCTGCCCGCCCTTGTGGGTGAAGGCGGCCTCCCCGACGTAGGGCGCGGCCACCTCCGGAGCGACGTTGGCAATCTCGGAGACATAGGCTGCGGTGTCGGTGAGGCTGTGCAGCGCACTGTCGGTGACCACCGGACGTGCCATCTTCAGCTGCAGGTTGGGGATCAGGGTGCACAGGTCGGCATTGCCGGTCCGCTCCCCATAGCCGTTGATGCACCCCTGGACCTGGACCACGCCGCCTCGCACCGCGGCAAGCGAGTTGGCGATGGCCACTCCGGCGTCGTTGTGACAGTGGATGCCCAGGCGATCACCGAAGCGGTCGACCATCTCCAGGACGATCTCCCCGAGGCCGTCGGGCAGCATCCCGCCGTTGGTGTCACAGAGTATGAGGCGGGCGGCGCCGGCCTCTGCCGCCGCCTCCAGGCAGCGGATGGCGTAGCCGGGATCCGACGCATGCCCGTCGAAGAAGTGCTCGGCGTCGAAGAAGACATCACGCCCCTCGCCTCGGAGGAACGCCACCGACTCCGTGATCATCCGGACGTTCTCGTCCAGCTCGGTGCGGATGATGTCACGAACCTGAAGGTCCCAGGTCTTGCCGACAAGGGTGATCGTGGAGGTGCCCGAGTCGAGCAGCTGACGGAGCCCGATGTCATCCGGGGCGGTGATCTCTGGCCGGCGGGTGGCGCCGAAGGCGGTCAGGGTTGCGTGCTCGAGCGTGACGGACCGCATCTCCGCGAAGAACTCGGTGTCCTTGGGGTTGGCTCCCGGGAAGCCTCCCTCGATGTGACTGACGCCCAGGGCATCGAGCCGCCGCGCGATCTTCAGCTTGTCGGCGACGGAAAAGGAGATTCCCACGCCCTGGGCACCGTCGCGCAGGGTGGTGTCGTATATCTCAAGATTCCTCACACGAGGACCCCGGTGCTCGCCTCCAGAGCGGTGACCACGGCGGCTCCCACCTCCTCGGTGCCCGCCCTTCCGCCCAGCTCCGGCGTGAGTACTCCGGCGCCTATGACGGTGTCGACGGCGGCCTCGACGGCTGCGGCCGCCTCCGGCAGGCCCAGTGAGAGCCGCAAGAGCATGGCCGCGCTGAGGATGGCGCCCAGTGGGTTGGCCACGCCCTTGCCGGCCAGGCCCGGGGCGCTGCCGTGGATGGGCTCGTAGACCCCGGGGGTCCGGCCACCCACTTCACCGCTGTCGTCGGCCTCCGCCTCGGGCTGTCGGGGGGCGCCCAGGCTGGCCGAGGGCAGCATGCCCAAGGAGCCGGTGAGCATCGCCGCCTCGTCGGTGAGGATGTCGCCGAAGAGGTTCTCGGTGACCACCACGTCGAAGTCACGGGGCGAGCGGACCAGGCGCATGGCGCAGGAGTCGACCAGCTGGTGCTCCAGGGTTATGGCGGGATGGGCCCGGCCGGCGTCGGTCAGCGTGTCCCGCCACAGCTGGCTGCTGACCAGCACGTTGGCCTTGTCCACAGAGGTCACCCGCGCCCGCCGCCCGGCGGCGAGCTCGAAGGCGACGCCGGCGACACGCTCGATCTCGGCACGGGTGTACACCATGGTGTCGACGGCGGTCTCGGTGTCACCCGAGCCCTCTCGACCGCGGGGCTCCCCGAAGTAGATGCCACCCGTCAGCTCCCTCACCACGACGAGATCGACCCCTGCGATCACCTCCGGCTTCAATGAGGAGCGCTCGACAAGGGCGGGGTGAACGCGCACCGGGCGAAGGTTGGCGAAGAGGCCGAGCTCCTTGCGGAGCCGGAGCAGCCCGGCCTCGCAACGCAGGTCGCCGCGGAGGTGATCCCAGCGCGGGCCGCCGACCGCCCCGAGGAGGACGGCATCCGCCCCCCGGCACGCCTCGAGGCTTGCATCGGGAAGGGGGACACCCTCGGCATCAAGGGCGGACCCGCCAATGAGCGCGGCGTGGAAGAGGAGCTCCTGTCCGGCTCCAGCGCAGGCCCGGGCAAGAACGGCCTGAGCCTGGGCGGTGACCTCGGGTCCCACGCCGTCACCGGCGAGGACAACGATCGTGGCCGGCCGGCTCAACGGGGACCGTCTTGGTGATCGATGGTGTCGCCCCCAGGGATCCGAGCACTGGCCCCGGCCCTCCGCCGCGGGCCGCCGCGATACCGGAGCACCGCAAAGGCTCCGTCATAGACGGCCAGCGCGAAGGCCGCGTAGCGGAACCAGCCGGTTCCGATCAGGCCCAGCACCAGCCACAGCACCGCCCCCGCCGCCCAGTACCACCAGGTGTCCGCAAAGGCGAGCCAGGCGAAGCGACGCCGCGGCGGCTCCGGAGCGGCGGGTGGTGACGGCGGTTCCGCCCCGGCCGCCACCAGGGCCGCATCGCCTTCCGGCCCCTCCGGCCGAGAACCGGGACGCGCCTCCTGCGGTTCCGCCCCGGCCGCTACCAGGGCCGCACCGCCTACCGGCTCCTCCGGCTGTGAACCGGGACGCGGTTCCTTTGCGGCCTCACCGGGCGGCGGGGTCATGCCGAGCTCACCGGTATCGAGGTGGTGCGGCGTAGGTCGGGCATCCATCCGGGGCGTTGCGATTCGAACTCGCCTATGTCAGCCTCATGGGTGAGGGTGAGCCCGATATCGTCGAGCCCCTCGAGCATGCAGTGACGCTCAAAGGCATCAATGTCGAACGGGTAGCTGAGCTCCTCGATCCGCAGCGTCTGCGCCTGGAGATCGATCGTGGCCTCCGACGCCGGCCGGTCTCCGGCAATGGCCATGAGTGCCTCGACGGCGTCCTCGGGAAGAACGACCGGCAGCAGCCCCACCTTGGTGGCGTTGCTGTGGAAGATGTCTGCAAAGGATGGGGCGATCACAGCTCGAAAACCGTGGTCGGCCAGCGCCCACACCGCGTGCTCGCGACTGGACCCGCAGCCGAAGTTGCGACCGGTGACGAGGAAGACCCCGTTTCGGTAGGGCTCCCGGTCCAGCACGAAGTCCGCGTTGCGTGCCCCATCCGCGCTCCGGCGCCAATCGTGGAAAAGGAACTCGCCATAGCCACTGCGCTCGATGCGCTTGAGGAACTGCTTGGGGATGATCTGGTCGGTATCTACATCCGACCGTGGCAGTGGGACCAGGGTACCCGTCTCCGTGCGGAACGGCCTCATCCGTCCACCTCCGAGTGGCGCGCTGACCGGCTTCCGGCAGCCGCCATGTTGCCGGCATCGCGATTTGGTCCGGGCATTGGGCGAGTTGGTGAAGACCGGTGGGTCGATGACCGGATCATGGCGCACCTCCCACGGCGACGGGCATCCGGCGAACATCCACAAAGCGTCCCTCGACGGCCGCCGCGGCCGCCATCGCCGGGCTGACCAGGTGGGTCCGCCCACCACGTCCCTGGCGGCCCTCGAAGTTGCGATTGCTGGTGGAGGCGCAGCGCTCGCCGGGTTGGAGGATGTCCGGGTTCATGCCCAGGCACATCGAGCATCCCGCTTCACGCCACTCGGCGCCGGCAGCGGTGAAGATGCGATCGAGGCCTTCGGCCTCGGCCTGGGCCTTCACCTGCTCCGAGCCGGGCACCACCATCGCCTGCACGGTGCCGGCCACCTTGCGCCCGTCGAGCACGGCGGCAGCCGCCCTGAGGTCCTCGATCCGTGCGTTGGTGCACGATCCGATGAAGACGCGATCGACGCGGACATCCTCGATCGGCGTTCCCGGCGCCAGATCCATGTAGGCCAGGGCGCGGCGCGCGGATTCCCTGGCCGCGGGGTCGTCGAACGCCTCGGGGTGGGGCACCGCATCCGCGACGTTGACCGACTGGGCGGGGTTGGTGCCCCAGGTGACATGCGGCGCCAGCTCGGCGGCATCGATGACCACGGTGGTGTCATACCGGGCTCCGGCATCGGAGCCCAGCGTACGCCAGTGCTCGAGAGCGGCATCCCAGTCGGCGCCCCGCGGTGCATAGGGCCGGCCCTTCACGTAGGCGAAGGTGGTCTCGTCCGGCGCCACCATTCCCGCGCGCCCACCGCCCTCGATGGTCATGTTGCACACCGTCATGCGCTCCTCCATGGAGAGGTTGCGGATGGTGGAACCGGTGTACTCGACCACATGGCCGGCGGCGCCGTCGGTGCCGATCCGCTGCAGGATGCCGAGGGCGACATCCTTGGCCGTCACCCCCACTGGAAGCGCTCCCTCGACGCGGATCTCCATGATCCGTGGTCGGGTCAGCCGGAGGCACTGCGTGGCCAGCACGTGCTCCACCTCCGAGGTGCCGATCCCCAGGGCGAAGGCACCGAAAGCGCCGTGAGTGGAGGTGTGGCTGTCTCCGCAGGCGATCGTGGTGCCTGGCAGGGTCAGCCCGAGCTCAGGTCCGATGATGTGCACGATTCCCTGGTAGCGATGCCCGATGCCGAAGCAGGTGACGCCCTCGGCCGCGCAATTGCGGGCCAGCGTCTCCATCTGGATCCGGCTTATCTCGTCGGCGATGGGGGCTCGCCTGTCGGTGGTGGGCACATTGTGGTCCATGGTGGCCACCACCTGATGGGGTCGGCGCACGTGGCGTCCCTCCAGCCGAAGGCCCTCGAAGGCCTGGGGAGACGTCACCTCGTGGACCAGGTGGAGGTCGACATAGACGACGGCCGGCTGGGCTGGTTCCGCGTGAACGACGTGCTCGTCCCAGACCTTCTCGAAGAGCGTCCCCGGCACCCGGAACAGGTTACTGCCACGCCCGCGAAGGGGGATATACTCGACCCGCCGTCGTAGTCGAGCTGAGGTGGTCGAGGTGGAGCCGCAGCACCCCCGGGCTGCCGTCCCCCGGTGGACATTCCTGACGAATCATTTCCTCGTCCTCGTGGCGATCGACGGAAACACCGATCTCCGCGTCCGCGACATCGCCGCCGAGGTCGGG
>JBHELP010000246.1:0-14924 GCA_046263035.1 Candidatus Dormibacteria bacterium
CCGAGCATGATCCGCGGCTACTACAAGACCCTGACGTGTGGCAAGGCCGAGGCCGACCCCGAGCAGGGCCTGTACTTCGAGCAGGACTGGGCGTCGATGCCGGGCGTCATGCCGGTCGCCTCGGGAGGTATCCACGCGGGCCAGATGCCCCAACTGCTCGACTACCTCGGTGAGGACGTCGTGCTCCAGTTCGGCGGTGGCACCATCGGGCACCCGATGGGCATTCAGGCGGGCGCGACCTGCAACCGCGTGGCCGTCGAGGTGATGATCCAGGCTCGCAACGAGGGCCGCGACTATGTCAAGGAGGGCCAGGACATTCTCAAGCAGGCGGCCAAGTGGAGCCCGGAGCTCCGTGCCGGTATCGAGGTCTGGGGCGACATCAGCTTCAACTACGAGTCGACGGACACGTCGGACGTCATGCCGACCGCAACCCCCGGCCAGTAAAGAAAAAGAGGACATAGACATGCATGTAACCCAGGGGACCTTCTCCTATCTTCCGCCGCTCACCGACGAGCAGATCAAGGCCCAGATCACCTACTGCCTCGACCAAGGTTGGCCGATCAACATCGAGTACACCGACGACATCCATCCCCGCAACTTCCTCTGGCACATGTGGGGGCTGCCGATGTTCGATATGAACGACGCGGCGGCAATCCTGCTCGAGGTGAACCGCTGTCGCGAGTCGTTCCCCAACCAGTACATCAGGGTGAACGCCTACGACCGCAGCCTCGGTCGCCAGACCACGGCGCTGAGCTTCATCGTCAACCGTCCTCCCGAGGAGCCCGGGTTCCGTCTGGAGCGTACGGAGGATCGCGACCGCGTCATCCGTTACACGATCACGCCGTACGCCTGTGAAAGGCCGGAGGGCGAGCGGTACGCACGGTCCGGCGGTGGACCCGGTCAGGCTGGACGACCCGCCGAGCCGGCCAGGTCCAAGGGCGACGACCAGGGCAACGGCAAGTCCTGACGCTGCTGTGATAGAGGTATGCAACCGATATGAGCGCTGAGGGTCGGCCTCAGTTCGGCATGCAACGGGGGCCCGCGGGCCAGCCGGAGGCTGCTCCGCAAAATTCTCAGGATGCTGAGAAGGATGCGGAGGAGCGCAAACCCGGGCTGGCCGCGGACGCCACCGTCGATGTTGGTGAGCAGTTCAAGGATTCACAGGCCTCGGACGTGCTCGACAGCCTGGATCGGGAGTTGGTCGGGCTGGTCCCGGTCAAGACCAGGATCCGCGAGATAGCCTCGCTTCTGGTTGTCGACAAACTTCGGCGGGAGTTCGACCTGAGCTCTGAGCGGCCATCGCTGCACATGTGCTTCACGGGCAGTCCCGGCACCGGCAAGACCACGGTCGCCATCCGGATGGCCGAGATCCTTCATCGCCTCGGCTACCTGGGCAAGGGCCACATGTCGGCGGTGGCACGCGACGATCTGGTCGGTCAATACATCGGCCACACCGCCAACAAGACCCGTGAGGTTCTGAAGCGGGCCATGGGCGGGGTGCTCTTCATCGACGAGGCGTACTACCTGTACAAGGCGGAGAACGAGCGTGACTACGGGCAGGAGAGCATCGAGATCCTGCTCCAGGTGATGGAGAACCAGCGGGACGACATCGTCGTCATCCTGGCCGGCTACAAGAATCGCATGGACGTGTTCTTCCAGAGCAACCCCGGGATGAGCTCGCGGATCGCCCACCATATCGACTTCCCCGACTACACGCTCGACGAGCTCATGGCGATCGCCGACCTGATGCTGGAGCAGCAGCGCTACTGCATGAGCGACAGCGCCCGGGGCGCCTTCCGTGAGCTCCTGGAGCGGCGGATGCGGATGCCCCTGTTCAGCAACGCCCGCAGCGTGCGCAACGCGCTGGAACGCGCCCGGCTGCGTCAGGCCAATCGGCTTGTCTCTGCGGAGAACGGTCAGATCGGGCGCGAGGATCTGATGAGGATCGAGGAGGACGACATCCGCAAGAGCCGGCTCTTCGATGCAGACGCCTTTGCGGGCCAGGGAACCAGCAACGAGGACGACTGAAGGCGCTGACCGCGCGTGTCTTCCAGGTCGACCCGGATGCCCACCGATAGTTGCGGCATGGCCAAACGTGTGCGGCCATCCAGTCGAGGACATCCGAGCACTCGCGATGTCCACATCGGCGGGGCGCCGGCCGGCCGGCCGGTGGCCCGGACCAGGCGTCAGTCCAGGCGTCAGTCGTTGTCGATGAGGTAATCGTTGTTCTTAAAGTACTCGTACAGGCCCAGGAAGTGAGGTAGATCGTACGTGACCAGCTCGTCACCCTCCCACCGAGCCCCCAGCTCCTCCGCAGCCTCGACGTCGTAGAACCCCTCGGGTTCCACTCCTGTCCAACGGTAGGGGGTCATGCTGTTGGTCCTCCGCACGAGGACAACGCGCTCACCGTTCTCCGGTCCCATGGAGCGTTAAATGCTACCTCGGCCCGATGCCGTGGCGCCATTCCGGGATTGCCGAGGACACCTCGCGACGGTCCTTCCTTGGACGAGCAGACGGTCGCCCTCTCGCAGCTTCCGGACCACCTGCTCCGGTGTGTGCTTCCTGCCTTTCACGGAGGCCAATGGAATCCCTCATACCAGGTGGACCACTCTCAGGGGTTCAGGCCAGGGCTTCTTGTGGGCGACGCCAGGCCAAGCGGCTAAGCGCTCACGCAGTGGGAAGCGACTGACGGGGACCGGACGGGAGGGCGGTTGGTCGCTGGTTAGGCGGGGACCGCCATGAGCTCGTCGGCGAGCTTGCGCACCGCGGCCACGGCGGCACTGCCGGCGGCCACGTCCATGGGAGCGCGGCGAGCCTGCTCGGCATCGCGCAGAGCCTCGTCGAAGGGTATCTCGGCGATGACCGGGATGTCCCAACGCCCGCATGCGTCGTGGATCGCCGAGCGACCGGCCTCGTCCCGGACCTTGTTGGCGATCCCGACGATCCGAGGAATGCCGAGCTCGCGGGCCAGCTCCACCACCTTCTCGGCGGTGTAGATGGACTTGTAGAAGGGTTCAACCACCACCAGGAGGATGTCCACATTGGTGAGCGTGGCGCGGCTGAGATGCTCGATACCCGCCTCCATGTCAGCAAGGGTCACGCCCTCACGATTGGAGAGCAGCTCCTTGAGGATGGTGCGCATCGCCGCGTGCGTGCCGCAATTGCATCCTCGGGCGGCATGCTCGACACGCCCGCCGATGAGCAGGGTGACGCCGTCCGCGGCCTTGGTACCGAAGTCGTCCGTCAACTCTGGGATGGAGAGGCGAAGCTCTCGGGTCTTGGTGCCGTCCGGATGGGCGACCACCTGAAGGACGTCTTTGGGCAGGGCGGGCAGGCTGTCCGCCTCCGTGTGGGGTATGCCCAAGGTCAATGCCAGGGTGGGGTTGGGATCGCCGTCGATGGCCAGAACCGGCACACCCTTCTGGCCCAGCGCTCGCGCCAGGGTGCCGGCCAGCGTCGTCTTGCCGGACCCGCCCTTGCCGGAAATTGCAATCAGCATGGTGCGCATCCCCCTGTGGCTCGTACGGTGCCTCTCATCCTCCTAGGATACGCCGTGACCGCCCGCGGTGACGGCGTGGAGAGACACAAGCCGCCGATCTGGCGCGCCCGTGGCCACCGCAGGCGTCGCTCGTCCGGATTCTTGAAACTGGTAGGCTACGGGCCTATGTCCGGTTGCGGACATAGCTGCGGTCCACCCCCAGATGGCGCGGTCTCCGACCGGGCGGAGGACGTATCCTGAGCAAGCAGCCCCCCGTTGAGCTCCGGCCGAGGCCTATCACGCGTACCGGCGGCCCGTATCAGGTCGGGCTTCTCGCGTTGAGGCGTCGGTGACGCGGACGTCGCCTCGCTGCCCGCTGTCGAAGAGGGGGGCGGGAATCGACGTCATGGAGCGTTGTCCGGGTTATGGCCGCAGCGAGGTCCTCTTCACGGAGGGCAATCCCGGGGCCGGCCTGGCGCCCAAGGTCAGCTGCAGACACCTGGCATCCGAGCGGCAGCGTCGCGGCTTCGTGCCCGTGTGCCGCCATCCCCAAGCAGAGTGCGTCACCCAGGCGGCAGCCCACCTCGTAGGTATAGGTCCACGCCGCAACCCTCAGCAGACGCGGGAGACGGTGGTCCCGATCCCCACCGGCCCGGCGCTGAGGCATAGGCCGACGACGCAGTCCTCAGCAGATGCGGGGGAGCGGATCTCCAATCAGCATGTCGACGACGCTGGTCCCGCCAAAGGCGGTGCGGATGAACACCATGCCGTCGGGCTCGGGTAGCACGTCGGCGATGCGAGCGGCGTCCCGGCCCTCGGGACACGACCGCATCACCTCGAGTGCACGGTCGGCATCAGCCCCGTCCACAACGGCCACCAGCTTCCCCTCATTGGCCACGTCGAGAGCGTTGATGCCGAGGATCTCGGCGACACCACGCACGGCCGGATGGACGGGCAGGGACTTTTCATCGATGGCGATGGCGACCCCCGCCTCCTGGGCGATCTCATTGAGAACCGTCGCCACCCCGCCGCGGGTGGCGTCCCTCATGAAGTGGACGCCCACGCCGGAGTCGAGCAGCGCCCTGGTTAGGCCGTTGAGTGGTGCGGTGTCGCTCTTCAGGCTCTCCGCCTCCAGATCAAGGTCGCCCCTGGCCAGCATCACCGTGCAGCCGTGGTCGCCGATGGTCCCATTGACCAGAACCGCGTCTCCGGCTTTGACCTCCGTGAATCCGAGCCGGCCCGGATGATCGATCACTCCTATGCCTGATGTGTTGATGAACATCTGGTCGCCCTTGCCGGCGGGCACCACCTTGGTGTCGCCGGTGACGATGGCCACGCCGGCGCGCTCCGCCGCCCGAGCCATCGAGGCGACCACCCGCCTCAAGAGCTCGACATCGAGTCCCTCCTCGAGGATGAAGCCCACTGAGATGTAGAGCGGGGTGGCGCCCCCGACGGCGAGGTCGTTGACCGTCCCATTGATGGCCAGCTCCCCGATGTCGCCGCCCGGGAAGAAGAGTGGGCTCACCACATAGGAGTCGGTTGTCATCGCCAGGGCGCCGCCGTTCCCGGCCGGCATGGGCAGGACGGCCTGGTCGCCGAGCTGGAGCAGGTACTCGTTGGCGAAGGCCTCGGCGAAGACCGCCCCGATCAGGGTATGGCTGGCCTTGCCCCCCGCCCCATGGCTCATGGTGATCGTGTCCTCGCGAAGATGCGCTTTGCGCTTGCGGATCTCGGCAATCCTGGCCAGAACCCGCTGCTCCGGGTCCGTGATCTGCTCCTCGAGACGCTTGATCCGTGAGCCGGTGCCCTCCGCCGGATGGACCATCCGCTCGGTCACCCGGCCCGGTCTGCCGCCGGGGCTGTCATGGCCGGCTCCCTGAGAGGCGAGACGGCCTCGCCGCCCTCGCAGAGCACTCGCCCGCGATCCTGCGACCGCGAGAAGCGGCCGAAATTGTAATAGGCGGCGCAGGCTCCCTCCGAGGAGACCATGCAGGTGCCGATCGGCGTCTCCGGAGTGCAGGCCGTGCCGAACACCTTGCATTCCCAGGGCTTGAGCACACCCTTGAGGACCTCACCGCACTGGCAGGCCTTGGGGTCGGCGACCCGCACCCCGGGAACCGTGTACAGGCGCTCGGCGTCGAACTCGGCGAACTCCTCGCGCAGTTGCAGGGCGGATTGGGTGATGAAACCAAGGCCGCGCCACTCGAACTGGGGACGGATCTCGAACACCGTCTCGAGCACCTCCAGGGCCTTGGGGTTGCCCTCGTTGTGGACGACCCGGGTGTACTGGTTCTCCACCTCACACCGACCCTCGAGGATCTGGCGCATCACCATGTGCACACCCTGGAGGATGTCCAGGGGCTCGAAGCCGACCACCACCACCGGCTTGCCGTAGGTGTTGGTGACGAATTCGAAGGGTCGCACGCCGACCACGGTGGAGACGTGCCCGGGGCCCAGGAAGCCGTCCAGGCGCAGGTCCGGTGAATCCAGGATGGCCTTCATCGGCGGGATGATGGTGACGTGGTTGCAGAAGACGGAGAAGTTCTTCAGGCCCTCGGCCCTGGCCCGCAGCAGAGTGAGCGCCGTCGACGGCGCGGTGGTCTCGAAGCCGATGGCATAGAAAACCACGCGCCGGTCGGGGTTGTCACGGGCGATCTTCAGCGAATCCAAGGGCGAGTACACCATGCGCACGTCGGCGCCCGCGGCCTTGGCATCCATCAGGCTGCCATGGGACCCCGGTACGCGGATCAGGTCGCCGAAACAGGTGAAAATCACCCCCGGCTCATGAGCCACCGCAATTCCGTCGTCGAGACGGCCCATGGGGATGACGCACACCGGGCAGCCGGGACCGTGAACCAACTCCACATTGCTGGGGAGGAGGTCCTCGATGCCGTATTTGAAGATGGTGTGGGTGTGACCGCCGCACACCTCCATGACCTTCCAGTGCTTGTCCCCGGCCTCGGCTGCGATGGTCCGGCTCAGGGAGCGGGCGAGATCGGCATCGCGGAACTCGTCGGCGAATTTCATGCCCCGGCCCCGGCCACCTCTGTGGCTGCGGGCGTCTCCTTGGACATGGTCTCCCTCATGGCCAGGATGGCATCTCCGATCTCACCCGCGGCCTTGGTCGAGGCATCCTCCTCACCGAGCGCCCCCGATTGGCGGATCTCGGCGATCTCGTTTTCGTAGACGTCGCCCATCTGCTCGAGGATGCTCAGCGTGAAGGCGGCCTCCTCCTCGCTGACCCGGGCCATGGCGAAGCCGACATGGACGAGGACGTAGTCACCCACCTGGGACGTGTCGTCGCCGGTGAGCATGGTGGTGTTGACACGGCGCACGACGCCGCCGAGCTCAACCTTGCCGTAGTGGTGGTCGTCGTCGAGATACTCGACGAGACGGGCGGGGATCGCGAGACACATATTCTAGTTCTCCAGTTGCTGATGGACCAGCTCCCACAGTGCGTGGGCGATTGTTGTCTGAACTTCCTGTATGCGGTGAATGCTGCTTGCCCTGACCGTGAAGCAGTGATCGAGTGCGCCCTCCCGAGCCATCCTTCCTCCATTGTCCCCGGAAAGACCGATCGTAAGCATGTCTCGATCGCGCGCTGCAGCCAGCGCCCTCATGATGTTTGTCGAGTTGCCGCTGGTGGAGACGGCGAGGACGATGTCCCCTCGGCGCCCCAGGGCGATGATCTGGCGCAGAAAGATGTCGTCGAAGCTGACATCGTTGGCGATGGCGGTGACCACCGCCACGTCGTTGGTGAGGGAGAGGGCCGGCAGGGGCCGATGCGGCGGAGCGGGGGAGACGAACTCCACGGCAAAGTCGGCAGCCCCGGTGGCGCTGCCCCCGTTGCCGATGGCGAGGAGGGTCGCTCCCCGTGCGAAGCGGTCGGCCATGGCCCGGCCGCAGATCAGGAGCTCGTCCTCGTATTCGGCCAGGGCCAGCTCCCGGAGCCGGTTGGATTCCCGGGACTTCTCGATGGGGGCCAGGGCCAGCTCGGCCAGCAACTTCTCACCGGCTGTGGGCTGTTCGCTGAGCATGGGATAGAGCGAGCTTCGGAACGGGGCCGTCTCAGGCATCGGCGCTCCTGGCATCCATCCCCATGATCGGCGCTGATCCGGCCTCCCCGCTCACCCGGCGGTCGGCCTCCGGGGGTGACGGTGGGGTTGCCAGCTGCAGGGCCACACCGCCGTGGGTCAGCAGGACGTCGCCGACCCGGGCATCGCTGACCAGATCCAGGGCCACCTCGCACGGTTCGCCGTCGATGCTGCCGCGGGCGGTGAGCCCGTCCTCGCTGAGCGACTCCACGATCACCGGCGTCAGTTCGTCGGCACAGGTGATGCAGACGTCGTCGCGGCAGGGTCCGGTCATGAGAATGCCTCCGGCGATGCGGACCCGCGGGGGATGCCACGGTGGTTGAGAACGATGTGAACCAGCTCCCAGAGCATGTGATAGGTGGCCAGGTGAAGCTCCTGCGTGGTCATGTGGTCATCGGACCGGGCCTCGAACTGGTGATCCGCGATGCGGCGCCCCTCCGCCGAACCGGTGAGCAGGGCGACGGTGAGCAGGTCGCCGGCCTCGGCAGCCTCCAGCCCTCTGGTGATGGCGGCTGCGGTGGGCACGTCGGCAAAGGCGATGGCCATGTCCCCAGGCCGGCCGAGAACCCGAACCTGATGGGCGAAGACCGAGGCTGGATCGTCGCCGAGAAGGATGCCGGTCACCGTGGCCCCGTCGTTGGTCAGTGACAGGGCCGGCAGCGCCCGGCACCCGGTGAGCACCGGATGCACGTACTCCACGGAGTTGTGCTGGGCGTCGGTGGTACCGCTGCCGGCACCGAACACCAGGAGCCGTCCACCCTCGAAGAAGCGGTCGGCCATCGCCGAGGCACAGGCGGCGATGGCGTCGGCGTTGGCCGCGAAATATGCCTCCCCGGCGTCGATGGTCTGCTGGAATCGAGAACGGATCAGTCTTTGCGACGGACCGGCCGGCGCACGCACGCTGCTGGTCATTGCGGTGTCTCCCGGTGGGCTGGAAGGGCGATCGTCGATGCCGCCACCAGGGCCTGGCCCAGGCTGATGCCGCCATCATTGGCCGGCACCAGACGGTTGGAGTAGACGTCGAGACCTCCCTCGCGGAGCAGCTCGGCGGTCCTGGTCAGCAGCAGTGCATTTTGAAAGACGCCCCCGCTGAGGGCGACGCGTCCCAATCCGCGCTGGGCGGCGAGGCGCCGGCACACGTGGGTGATGGTCCGGGCCAGAGTCTCGTGAAAGACCGCGGCCAGCTCGGTCACCGGCCGTCCGGCGTCACGCTGCTTGACCAGGTCCCGCAAGACTCCCGGGGTGTCCACGCGGAGCACTGGCCCCTCGACGACGGCGGCGGTTATCCATCCGACCGACGCCGGGTCCACTCCATCGGCGAGCGCCTCCAGCCGCATGGCAGCCTCCGCCTCGAAGCTGGAGACGTGGGCGATGCCGAGGAGGCTGGCGGTGGCATCGAAGAGCCGCCCCGCACTACTGCTCAGGGGTGCCAGCTCGCTGTGCGCCAGCCGTCCCACCAGGCGCCATCGTCTCTCGTCCACCCAGGGGGCAGCACCGGGCGGAGGAGCCGCGGTGTCAAGTCCCGCGGCCAGGCTGTAGGCGGCCGCCATACGCCAGCCCTCGCGGGCGCAGCGGTCGCCGCCGGGCTGGGGGACGGGCATCAGATGGGCGGCGCGCTGGTAGCCCCTCTCGTCGCAGATGAGGAACTCGCCGCCCCAGACGGTGCCGTCGGGACCGTACCCGGTGCCGTCGAAGGCCACCCCCAACAGCGCCCCGCGCAGGCCGTGCTCGGCCATCACGCTGGCGATGTGGGCGTGATGATGCTGGACTCGGACCGGCTGACCCCCGGATCGCTCCTCGGCAAGCCGGGTCGAGGCGTAGTCGGGATGGAGATCACAGGCTATGGTCTCCGGTCGAGCCCTGAAGAGTCGCAGGTAGGTTTCCAGCGCCTCCGCCTGGTGGCGCAGGCTCAGCGGATGGTCGAGGTCGCCGATGTGCGGGCCGACGAATGCCTGGCCGCCTGTGACGATGCAGAAGGTGTTCTTGAGGTGGGCGCCGAGGGCCAGGATGGGCCCCCGGCCGGGTGCGTCGACGGGGATGGGGAGGGGGCAGTAGCCCCGAGCCCGCCGGACCACCCGGACCGCACTGTCGACCACCCGCGCCACCGAATCGTCGTAGCGGGCATGTATGTCCCGGTCGTGCAGCAGGAAACCATCGGCCAGCGGCGACAGCCTGGCCAGGGCCTCGCCGTTCTCCCGGGCGATCGGCTCCTCGCTGACATTGCCGCTGGTCATCACCAGCGGGCGGTCGATCTCCTCGAGCAGGAGGTGGTGCAGGGGTGTGTAGGGAAGCATGACCCCGAGCTGGTCGATGTGCGGTGCCACGTCCGTGGCGATGCACTCAGCAGCCAGCTCACGCCTGCGCAGCAGCACGATGGGCCGAGCCGGCGCGGTCAGGGCCGCCGCCTCGTACCCGTCCACGTGACACAGCCTGCGGACAGCGGCCAGGTCCCTCACCATCACCGCCAAGGGCTTGCTCGGCCGCCGCTTGCGCTCGCGCAACCGGCCCACCGCCGCGGTGTCGGCGGCGTCGCAGGCGAGTTGGAAGCCGCCGAGCCCCTTGATGGCCAGGATATGGCCCCCGGACAGGGCCGCCGTGGCGTGGGCGAGCGGGTCACCGCCCATCCGAGCTCCCTGAGGATCGGCGAACCACAGCGTGGGGCCGCAGCCGGGACACGCGATGGGCTGGGCATGAAAACGGCGATCGCCGGGATCCTCGTACTCGCGCCGGCAGCGCTCGCACATGTCAAAGCGGCGCATGGTCGTCAGGGGCCGGTCGTAGGGGATGTCCTCGATGATGGTGAACCGAGGTCCACAGTTGGTGCAGTTGATGAAGGGATGGCGGTGACGGCGGTCGCCGGGGTCGCGCATCTCGGCAAGGCAGTCGTCGCAGGTGGCGGCATCCGGGGAGAGGGGCTGATGCTCGCCGGCAACCGGCACGCTCTCGACGATGCGAAAGGCCTCCTCTCCGCGCGCTGCCATGTCGTGGGTCTCCACCCGCTCGATCCGGGCCAGCGTGGGCGCCCGCGCGGAGAGGTCAACGGTGAATCTTGCCAGGGCCCGCTCCTCGCCCTCGATCTCGATCACCACCCCACCGGAGGTGTTGCGCACGTACCCCGCTAGACCGTGGTCGCGGGCGAGCCTCCAGACGTGAGGCCTGAAGCCGACGCCCTGGACGATGCCGTGGACTGTCAGCCGCCGGCGCCGCCGGGGCGCCCCGGCAGGCGCCGCCACGGTGCCGCGCGTAACGAGAGTCTCGGGCTCGATCATGGGCTTGGGGGAACTCGATCCCTGCCCGCTAAGTGTACCGAGCATATAGCTGGACCGCCGTATCTGAATTGGCTTTTGCCCGTCAGCCCAGGATGTTGACCGCGCGGGCGGCGACCAGCGCGACGGTGACCAGCGAGATCAACGCCTGGGCGGCCATCAGAGTCTTGACGAGTGCCGTCAGGGGCATGGCGTCCGTGGGGCTGAACGCGGTGGCATTGGTGAAGGAGACATAGAGGTAATCCAGGAAGTTGGGTCGCCAGGCGGGCGAGGCCAGCGCCGGTGTGCCCATCTGCGGGAACAGGAAGTCGGGTGGGCCCTGGTGTGGGTCCGTTCTCGCGCCCGGGCCGCCGCGGTCCAGCTCCCAATACCAGAGGCCGAAGATGAGCACATTGGTGATCCATATCTGGATGGCGGCCAGGATCAGCTCGTGCCCGTTGGCCCGTCCTCCGGTGAGCAGCAGGTGGACGAGGAAGGAGAGGGAGAGAAAGTTGGCCAGGTTCACGATTCCGATCAGCGCCATCGACGTCACCCGGATGGCGGCCGCCTCGGTGTGATGACGCCGTGGCGAGCCGAAGGTGAGGGGGATGAGAAGGACCAGCTCGATGGCGGCAAACAGCCACCTGGGTCCCGGGGTGAGCTTCTCGGGCAGGCTGACGCTGAGCAACACCGCCGCCGCCACGGCCAGGGAGGCCGGCCAGTGGGGCTCCTGCCGGCGAGGACCGTGGCGCGGGCGTGGTGCCCGGGACGCCATCGGCGGCCGGTCTCCGGATGGCCCGGTCACCGGGTATGCCGCCCGGCGAGCCGGCCGAGAATGCTGCGCCGTGAGACGACTACCAGGCGTATGCCTCTGGCGCTGCACCACCAGGTCCGGGGAAGAGGGAATCGAGCTCGGCCATGCCGGCATCGTCCAGGGTGAATTCCAGCGCACGCATCGTTCCGTGGAGCTGTTCGAGTGTCCGGGGACCGATGATCGGCGCGGTCACGGCCGGCTGCTGGAGGAGCCATGCCAAACCCACGTTGGAAGGGTGCTCTCCACGCCTGTCGCAGAAGGCCTCGTAGGCTTCGATCTGGGGCCTGTGCTCTGCCAGGCGCCGCTGCGCGTCGGGACTGCTGGAGCGGCCGCCCGCCTCCTTGCGAAGGATGCCGCCGAGAAGGCCCCTGCTCAGAGGGCTCCAAGGGATCACGCCCACGCCGTAGCTCTGACATGCCGGCAGAACCTCCATCTCAACGGAACGCTGCAGGAGGTTGTAGAGCGGCTGCTCACTGGTGAGCCCAAGGAAGTGGCGGGTGCGGGCCCGCTCCTGGGCCTGGGTGGTTTGCCAGCCGGCGAAGTTGGACGAGGCGACGTAGATCACCTTGCCCTGTCGGACCAGGGTCTCCATCGCCTGCCAGATCTCGTCCCAGGGGGTGCTTCGATCCACGTGATGCATCTGGTAGAGGTCTATGTGATCGGTCTGCAAACGCCGCAGGGAACCTTCGCAGGCCCGCATGATGTGACGGGCCGAGAGGAAGTTGTCGTTGGGCCAGTCACTCATCGAGCCGTATACCTTGGTGGCCAGCACCACCTTCTCGCGACGCCCGCCACCGCCGGCGAACCAGCGGCCGATGATCTGCTCCGTCAGCCCCTCACCCTTCTGCCAGCCATAGACGTTGGCGGTGTCGAAGAAGTTGACGCCGTGCTCCAGTGCCGCATCCATTATGGTGTGAGCGTCCGCCTCGGCTGTCTCCGGCCCGAAGTTCATGGTCCCCAGGCAGAGTCGGCTGACGCGCAGACCAGAACGGCCGAGATGGGTGTACTCCATAGCTACCTCAGCTACCTCGATGAATTTGGAGGCATCGCCCGCCTAGAATCACCGCAACCGATTCAGCCCGGGCACAACCAGAACATGGCGGAGGAACATCACTGATGGCCCAGGACCAGCTCAAGGATCGCATACTCGGATGGTGCTCGCAGGCAAGTGAGATCGCCGTGGTCCAGGATCGTGAGGAGGGCGGTGCCGAGGTGGCCCTCCTGCTCCGCCTGCAGCGCCCCGAGGGTGTGCGGTTGGGCGTTCTGAAGCCCACCGGCGATGATCGTGTCAGCGTCCTCCACACCGTCCGCTTTCCGTCGGGATCGATCAAGCTGGGCGATGGTGGCGGGGCGGCCGCACCCGCCAGCCTGGGCGAGGCCGTCGAGCGGATCATCGAGGCCCGTATGGGCTCACTCAGCGGCAGCACCCGTCAGACCTCCGACGGACAGGAGGTGACCCTGACCTCCGTCATCTACGCGGACGGTCTCACCAAGCATGCGTTCCTCACGGCGATCCAGGAGCTGGCCCGGGTCCGCCGGGTTCTCGACCGGATGCACGCGGGCGACCTCGCCGAGGTCAACCCGGTGTTTCCCGGCGGAGCCGCCTCGTCTGAAGGCGATACCACCGATCAGGGCCGTGGCTCGGAGACGCCCATCCCCGCCGCCGCCACTGCTGCCGCCGCCAGTGCCGGAGCCGCTACTGCCGCGGCCGGCGCCGCCGGGGCCGGACCCAGTGGCGGAGAGGCAACGGGCCCGGCTGACGGGGGTTCCAAGCAAGCTGGGGTCAGGGCCTCGCCATCCTCGCCGGCGGTCAAGGAGCCGGAATCCGCGGCCCCCGGCTCGGCCGAGCAGGCCTCGACCGGGGGCGATGGTTCCGGCGGGGGAGCATCCAAGGACGCGCCGGCGCCGGCGGCGCCACAGCCGACCGCGCCGCAGCCCGCGGTGCCAGCACCCACCCCGGTTCCCACGGCAGGGCAGCCGGCGGGATGGGGCAACCGGCCCACCGGTGCACCCGCTCAGCAGGGTCCGGGCCAGCAGGCCGCGGCCCAGCAGGGTCCCGGTCGGCCGGGCGCGGAGCAGGTCGCCCCGGACCAGCCGGCCCCGGTCGTTCAGCCCGCGCCACAGCCTCAGCCCGCCCCTGCGTCGACGCCCGCGTGGACGCCCTCACACCGCGTCCCTCCGGCCGGCATGGATGCCTGGGCCCAGCCCGATCCAACCCAGCGGGCGATTGCGCGCATCGATGGGGGTGTGCCCCTCCAGGTGACCGAGACCGCCGGGGCCTGGGCCCACATCCTTTGCTCGAACGGGTGGACGGGATGGGTCGACTTCCGGATTCTCGTGCCGGCGTCGCGCTGACCCGGCGTCCTCAGAGGCGCCGGCGACCCATCACGAAGCTCACCAGCGCCACGACCAGGATAACGATGGCCACGTACCAGAGAACCTTGACCGCAAAGCCGACACCGAAGAGGATCGCCGCGAGTATGAGAAGGCCGATTGCCAGTGCCATGGGAGTACCTCAATGGGTCGCGTTGGACATCGAGACGGTCACATAGATGACAGTCCGAGTGTCGGATCATAGCGCGTCGGTGAGGTGTACTTCATAGGCCGCGGCGAAGACTACGACCGGTCCTTCGCGGAGCGGGAGGCGGGCGGACACGACGTTCACGGTGAGGCCACCCTGGTTGCCTCACTCTCACGCGGTCCCGTTCTCGACGCTGGTTGCGGAACGGGGCGGGTCGCCATCGAGCTCGCTCGCCGAGGCCTGCGCGTCGCCGGTGTCGACGTGGATGCGGAGATGCTTGCCACCGCGCGCCACAAGTCGCCCGAGCTGGAATGGGTCCAGGGAGACCTGGCGACTCTCGATCTCCGGGACGGAGACGGCCGGCGCCGGCGGTTTGCGGCGGTGGTTATGGCCGGCAATGTCATGGTCTTCCTGGCACGCGGCACCGAGGCCCGGGTGGTCGGCAACATGGGTGCGCATCTGGCGCGCGGTGGCCTGCTCATCGCTGGATTCCAGATCAGACACGGTGGCCTTGATGCAGGGGAATACGAGGCGTATGCCCTCGCCGCCGGGCTGACCCTCCGGGAGCGCTGGTCGACCTGGGACCGGGCGCCCTGGTCTGCCTCAGCGGACTACGTGGTCTCGGTCCACCAGGCGGATTGACGGCTCCGGGCTCCGCCCCCTTGTCAGCAGGCCGGCGAGGCCCCATTCTTTGGAGGGATGGGGCTCTGCCGCCCCCCAGTGCCGCACCCGTCCCCTGCCAGCTCATGCTCACGTCTTCGAGGCCGACCCT
>JBHELP010000247.1:0-3815 GCA_046263035.1 Candidatus Dormibacteria bacterium
TCGTTGGGTTGCTCGGCCAGTTCCTGGACGGAGCCCGCGGCGACATCACCCGCGTGCTCGACCGCTATCTCTTCAGCACCGTCGACCCCTCAGGACCGGGCGGTCATCCCCTCACCGACAATCCGGGGCTGCGCCGGCTCACCGGCGGCCTCATGGTCGCTGCCGACACCATCATGACCGCCGTCGTTGTCTTCGCCAGCATGCGGTCCCTCTTCGAGCAATCGACGGCGTCGAAGTACCTCCTCAAGGCGACCATCCCCCGCGTGCTCCTGGCGGTCGTGCTGATCCACAGCTCGCTGATGCTCAGCCAACTCTTCATCGATCTGAACAATGCGCTCAGCCACGTCGCGCTGTCACTCGGTGACACCCTCAAGAGCGACAACCTGCCCTGGTCCGACTCCCTCAGCGCACCGGCCATCTCCCGCCTGAGGACAAGCCAGGACGTCTTTCACAGCCTCTTCGCAGTCGGCCTGGTGGTGGCGCTCGTGATTCTGGTGCTGGCCTACGTCGTCCGCGCCGCACTGCTCAACGTGCTCATCGTCACAGCTCCGCTGGCGGGACTGTGCACCGTGCTACCGGAGACGCGCGGCTATGCCCGCATGTGGACGCGGCTTTTCCTCACCACCGTCTTCATGCAGGCGACACAGCTCATCGTGCTGCGGGTGGCATCGGTCACAGCGCTCGACCATGACGGAAGCATTGTGCAAACGCTGTATGGCATCTCGACCCTCTACATCATGCTCAAGGTTCCCGGCGCACTCAACACTGCATCGCATTGGGAGACCAAGGCGAAGACCA
Organism: Candidatus Dormibacteria bacterium; assembly: GCA_046263035.1. Classification (GTDB taxonomy): domain Bacteria; phylum Chloroflexota; class Dormibacteria; order Aeolococcales; family Aeolococcaceae; genus JBHELP01. The sequence goes on from JBHELP010000247.1 coordinate 799, forward strand.
TGGGACACAGCCTGGAGAGGTCACTGCGACGGGCCATGAACGGCGGCCATCCCATCCATCGGGCGACCACATGATCAGCTGGATCATCGGGGGGACGGTGACGACGGCACTGCTCTTCGCCGGCGCCACCGGTGCGGCCGGTATCGACCTGCCCCAGGCCACCGGTGCGCACCCGCCGGGGATGCGCGAGTTCACGTCTCCGGTGGACGGGTTCACCGTCACCCAGCGATTCGGCTGTACGCCGTTCCTGTTCGAGCCCAGCAACCCATCATGCCCCTCCGGTCACTGGCACTCCGGCCTCGATCTCGCCGCGCCTGCCGGCGGACCCGTGCGGGCCACCCTCGCCGGGATTGCCACCGTGACCTCCTCAACCCAGGGATACGGACTTCACATCGTCATCGACCATGGCGGTGGCCTCAGCAGCCTGTACGGACATCTGTCGATGGCGGACGTCCTCAGCGGCACGCCGGTCGAAGCGGGAGCGGTCATCGGCCGCATCGGCTCCACGGGCAATTCCACAGGCCCGCACCTTCACTTCGAGATCCGCCGCGACAACCTCCCTGAGGACCCTGCCATCGACATATCACTTCCCTGATCTCCCGCCGTCCGACCGAAGGGGCATAGCGCCATCTTCGACCAAACCCCACCCGAATACACCCGGCATACACAAGAGGACTCAACCAATGATCAATCGTGTCATTCTCGTCGGCAACCTGACCCGCGACGCCGATGGCGTCTCCACCACGGGCAAGGCGATGACCCGCATGCGTGTCGCAACCAACAGTCACTGGCGCGATGCCGAGGGCAACCGCCAGGAGTCCGCGGAGTACCACACCGTGGTGGCCTTTGCCCGGCTTGCCGAGGTGTGCGCCCTGTACTGCACCCGCGGCAAGCGGATCTACATCGAGGGTCGGCTGCGCACCCGCGAGTACGACGGGGCCGACGGATTGAAGCGCACCAGCACGGAGATCATCGCCGATACAGTGCGCTTCCTCCAGCCGCGGGACGGTGGTCCCGGCAGTGACGAGACGGGCCCCGACGACGTGTCCCCAGGAGCCGACCACGAGGTGTCCGCCGAGGCCGTCGAGGCGCTGGCGGGCTGACATGCCGCCAACCGGACCCCACAGGCCCACCACGGCGTGTGGGCCGAGGCCGTCGAGCCGCTGGCGGGCTGACATGGCGCCAACAGGTCACGCTCCCCAGCGCGCTCCGCCCTCTCGCCATAACAAGCGGGAGATCGGGCGATGCACCGGGGACCCCGTGTGATGCATCGTCCCCCTGGTGAAGCTGCTCCCCGACCTACCCTTCTGGGCCGAGCTGGCCGTTTTCGCTCTGAGCGCGGCGGTGATCTGGGCCGCCGGCACCTCGCTCTCCAACTACACCGACGTGCTCTCCGACCGGCTCCATCTCGGCCAGGCTCTCGGTGGCCTGATCCTTCTCGCTGTGGCGACCAACCTGCCCGAGACCGCCATCACCTACAGCGCCGCCGCCGCAGGGCAGCTGGACGTGGCTGTCAGCAACATCCTCGGCGGCATCGCCATCCAGACCGTGGTGCTGGTCGCCCTTGATGCCTTCGGCGTCCGCGCCCGGCGGCCGCTCACCTACCAGGCAGCCAGTCTGACACTGGTCATCGAGGGCGCGGTGGTGCTCGCCGTCCTCGCCGCCGTGGTCATGGGCACCCAGCTGCCCAGCACGGTGGTCCGCTTCCGTCTCTCGCCCGACGTGGTGCTCATCGCCGTCATCTGGGTGATCGGCCTGATGCTGACCCAGCGCGCCACCCGAGGCCTGCCCTGGGAGAACGACGGCGAGGCGCCCGACAGCCAGCCCGAGCCACGAGGTCACTCGCAGAGGAAGATGGCGGGGAACGGCAACCGGCGGATCAGCACCGCCCGCGCGACGACGGTCTTCGGCCTTGGCGCCGTGGCCACCCTGGTGGCAGGCGTTCTCGCCGAGGAGAGCGGCACCGCGGCTGCCACTCACCTTGGGCTCTCCGGCGCCCTGTTCGGTGCCACCGTGCTGGCTGCGGCGACGGCGCTGCCCGAGATCTCCACCGGTCTCACCGCCACCCGTGCGGGTGACTACAAACTGGCCTTCGGCGACATATTCGGGGGCAATGCCTTTCTGCCCGTGCTCTTTCTGCTCGCCACGGTGGTCTCGGGGAAGGCCGTGCTGCCCAGCGCCCACGTGAGCGACCTCTACCTAACCGGGCTCGGCGCGCTGCTCACCGTCGTTTTCATGGCGGGACTGGTGTTCCGGCCCTCCCGGCAGCACGCCCGCATGGGGATCGACAGCATCACCGTCCTGATCCTCTACGCGATCGGCGTTGCCGGGCTGGTCGTCCTCCCCAAGTAGCTGCGCACGGCGACCACAGTTCGGCTAGCCGATGCCCAGAAACATTCTCAGCGTGGCCCGATTGCCCTGCACCTGGCTGGTGATCAGGAATGACTTCAGGGGGGCCAAGTTTGGGGCAACCTTGTCAAAGTCACGGCGATCGGAGCCCGACAGGTTGTCGCGAAGCGCGGACACCACCGACGCGACGTCGACATAGAGGACTGCGTTGTTGTCCTTCTGGGCCTGCCCGATGGCGTTGCGGTAGCCCGGCGCCGAGGTTACCGACGCCCCCGACTGAGCGTCGATGACCGCCTTGACCTCGTCCAGATGTGTGGCCAGGATGCCGACGCCGTGGCTCACCGCATAGGACGGCAGCAGGCCGTGCGGGTCGCTGCCATTGATCTGAGCCGTCGTGATCACCACCCCCCGGTAGTTGGTGTCGACGTGGTGGACGGACCGGTCGGGAGCAGGTGTGGCCGGCGGCGGCGTCGGCGCCGGTGCCGGGACCGGTGTGGCCGTCGCGCGGGGGGTGGGACGCGGCGTCGGCCGGGGCGTGGATCGCAGCGTCGGTCGCGGCGTTGCGCGCGGCGGGCCGGGCGATGCCGGCGTGGTGGCGGCCAGCTTGGCCAGCAGGGCACCATCCGAGACGGGGGAGGCGGGGAGCGCGGCCGGAGCCACCGCCGGAG
>JBHELP010000248.1:0-6564 GCA_046263035.1 Candidatus Dormibacteria bacterium
CGGGCCCGGGTCGTCGGCGTGTCGGTCCGTCCCACGCAGAGGAGGCGGATGACGCTGGTCGAGGCAACCCTCGAGGACGGCGGGGTTACGGCGACCGCCGTGTGGTTCAACCAGACCTACCTGGTCCGCGAGCTTCAGCCCGGTACGGAACTCTTCCTCAGCGGCAAGGTGGAGGCCTCACGATGGGGTGTGACGCTGCGCAACCCCAAGTTCGAGAGGGCCGCCGGCGTCGGGTCGCAGCAGCGCCATGTCGGCCGCCTCGCCCCCGTCTATCCGGAGACCGAGAAGCTCAGCTCGAAATACCTGCGCAGCCGCATCGAGCCCCTCCTGGAGCTGGCCTACGAGATAGACGACGTGCTCCCCGACGAGCTGCGCATCCGCGAGGGTCTGCTCACCATCGACGAGGCCCTGCGCCAGATCCACTTTCCCGACGACCGGGCGCTGGCCGACAGGGCGCGGGAGCGCATTGCCTTCGATGAGCTGTTCCTGCTTCAGCTGGCGGCCGAGCGCGCGCGGCGGCGGCGGCTCAGCGCCCAGGGTGTGCGAATCCCCTATGACGTCGAGGTGGCCAGGCGCTGTGCCGCCGGCCTTCCCTTCCGCCTCACCGACGGCCAGCGGGTGGCCGCCCACGAGATCCTCACCGACATGGCCGGCACCGGGCCGATGAACCGCCTGCTCGAGGGAGACGTGGGCAGTGGCAAGACGGTGGTGGCCGCCATGGCCGCGCTGATGACCCATGCCGCCGGATTCCAGACGGCGGTGATGGCGCCCACCGAGATCCTCGCCCGCCAGCACCATGCCACCCTGGACCGGCTGCTCAGCCCGCTGGGGCTGGGGTCGCGCCTGCTGGTGGGCAGCACCTCGGCGGCCGCCCGGCGGGAGGTGCTCGAGGGCCTCGCGGACGGCCACGACAGCCTGGTGGTGGGCACGCACGCCCTCATCGAGGAGCGGGTGGTACTGGCCAACCTCGGCCTGGTGGTGGTCGACGAACAGCACCGATTCGGGGTCCATCAGCGTCAGCGGCTACGTCAGAAGTCCGGAGCCATGCCCAACTTCCTGGCCATGACGGCGACCCCCATCCCCCGGTCCCTGGCGCTCACCGTCTACGGCGACGTCAGTGTCACCGAGCTGCGTGACATGCCCGAGGGGCGGCTGCCGGTGCTCACCCGTGTCGTCCCGGCGCAGGAGCGGCAGGCCGCCTACGAGTTCGTCCGAGAGCAGGTCGGCGCGTCCCGCCAGGCCTTCGTCATCTGTCCACTCATAGAGGAGTCCGACAAGCTCGGGACTCGTAGCGCAACGCTGGAGTACGAGCGCCTCAGCACGGAGATATTCCCGGACCTGCGGGTCGACCTTCTCCACGGCCGCATGGCCGCCCGCGAGAAGGAGGAGCGCATGGCCTCGTTTGCGGAGGGCATGACCGACGTGCTCGTCAGCACCAGTGTGGTCGAGGTCGGCGTCGACGTCCCCAATGCCACGGTGATGCTCATCGAGGGGGCGGAGCGCTTCGGCCTGGCCCAACTTCACCAGTTCCGCGGCCGCGTGGGCCGGGGCGATCACCGCTCGTACTGCCTTCTTTTGGAGGGCGGCATCGATGAGGAGGGGTCCCGCCGGCTGCGGGCGTTGGCCGCCACCGACAGCGGATTCGATCTCGCCGAGATGGACCTGCGGATGCGGGGGCCGGGGGACATCGTGGGATTGCGCCAGCATGGCCTTCCTGAGATGCGTGCGGCCGACCTCCTCGACATCGCCTTTGCGGAGCGGGCCAGGTCCGCCGCCGAGGCCTGGCTGGACACGGACCCGGAGCTCACCCGCCATCCCCCGCTGCACCGGGCGATGACCAGCTACCGGGCCGTGTTCGACCTCGACTGAGCACCGGCGTGGCGCAGACTCGGATAACCGCCGGGGCCTGGCGGGGGAGGCTGATCGACACCCCGCCGGGCCTGGGCATGCGACCCACGCGCTCCATGGTCCGCGAGGCTCTCTTCAACATCCTGGGTGGCCGGGTGGTCGATGCTCACGTGGTCGACCTCTACGCCGGCGCCGGCAGCCTCGGGTTCGAGGCACTGTCGCGAGGTGCTGCCTCCGCCACCTTTGTCGAGCGCCACCGGGGGGCCCTAGACCTGATCGGCCACACCGCAGAGCGGCTGGGCTGTGCCGGCCGGGTGCGCATCGTGGCCGCGGACGTCATCGACTGGTTGCGCCGCCGCCCCGTGGAGCTGCACCGGGCCCACATCTGTTTGGTCGACGCCCCCTACCGCGACCAGGCGGTGCTGGAGGCGCTGCGCCTGCTGGGTGAGGCCCCGCCCCCGCTGGTGGTGTGCGAACATCATCACGCCCGCACCCTGCCGGACGAGATTGGCGGCCTTCGTGTCTTCCGGCAGGCGCGCTACGGGCTCACCGATCTGTCGCTGTATCAAGGGAAGAAGTCCTGACCACGCGAACCGCCCTCTACCCCGGCAGCTTCGATCCGGTCACCCTGGGCCATCTGGACATCCTCGACAGGGCCGGCGATATCTTCGACCGCGTCATCGTGGCGGTCCTGGAGAACCCCACCAAGACACCGCTGTTTTCCGTCGACGAGCGCGTGGAGCTGCTGCGCAGAAGCATCGGGGAGAGCAGGGGCAGCGAGGTGGCCACGTACAGCGGCCTCACCGTGGACTGCGCACGGCGCGTCGGCGCCGTCGCCATCGTGCGCGGGCTGAGGGTGGTGAGCGACTTCGAGACAGAGTTTCAGATGGCCTTGATGAACCGCCGCCAGGCCCCCGATATCAACACCGTGTTCCTGATGACCTCCTTCTCCCACATCTTCATCTCCTCGACCCTGATCAAGGAGGTCTGCCGCCTCGGCGGCTCGATCGACGACCTGGTTCCGCCGGCTACGCGGGAGATCCTGCTCGAGCGGTTCCAGGTGGGAAGCGCCGTATGACCCCGGCCCCCGACCCGCGAAGCCCGTCGGTGATCAGCCTCCTCGACCATCTCGAGCATCTGGTGGCCGCCGGCAAGAGGCTGCCCTTCACCTCCGGCACGCTGATCAACGAGGTGGAGACGCTGGAGATCATCGACAGGGCGAGGATGTCGCTCCCGGAAGACCTGACCCGGGCTCATCAGACCGTTCTCGATCGCGAGGGCATCCTGTCGGCCGCCGACCAGGAGGCCGCCTACGCGATAAGCACCGCCCGGGCGGAGGCCGAGCGCCTGATCGCACAGGCTCAACAGGAGGCCGAGCAGACCGGCAGCCGCTCCCAGGAGGAGGCTGAACGCCTGATCACCGAGGCTCGGCAGCGCGCCCAGGAGCTGACCGCCGAGCACAGCATCGTCCAGAACGCCCAGCAGCATGCCTCCCAGATCCTGGCGCAGGCCGACGAGCTGGGTGAGAAGGTGCGCAACGAAGCCGACGAGTACGCGCGCGACACCATGGAGAGACTCGAGGACCAGCTCGCTCGCACCCTGACCACGATCCGCAAGGGCATAGAGACCCTGCCCTCACCACGCCGGCGCAAGGCCGGCCGCGACTGACGGCGGCGCCGCCCCCGGTATACTCCAGCAACCCATGCCCCTTCCCAAGCAACGAACCAGTAAGCGACGCCGCGATTTCCGCCGCTCGCACCATGCGCTCAAGGGGCCCAGTCTCAGTCCCTGCCCGCGCTGCCGCCATGCCCGCCCTCCGCACCATGTGTGCCCCAACTGCGGCCACTACAAGGGTCGCGAAGTCCTGATCACCGACTAGGTGGCGTGACGCTGATCGCCCTGTGCTTTCCGGGCCAGGGCAGCCAGGTTGCCGGGATGGCGGAGGGACTGCTCGAGCTGCCGCTGGCGCACGAGCTCATCGATGAGGCGCAGCAGTGCGGCCTCGACCTCGCATCGGCACTCCAGGGCAATGACGCCTCGCTGCGCGCCACCGCGGTCGCCCAACCCGCCCTGCTCTTCGTCGAGACCCTTCTCGCCGCGGAGATTCCGGGCGGCCTCGAGGTTGCCGGGGTCGCCGGCCACAGCGTCGGCGAGTATGCCGCCGCGGTGGCGGCGGGAGCACTGGCCCCGCGCCAGGCGATGCGCCTGGTGATCGCCCGATGCGACGCCATGGCCGCCATGGCCGAGGGGATGATGACCGCGCTGCTGGGCATCGATGAGGCCGCCGCCCTGGCGGTGTGCGAGCAGGCCTCGTCGTCGACCGGCGCCGTGGTGGTGGTGGCCAACGTCAACGCCCCCGGCCAGGTGGTGATCAGCGGCGCCGCCATAGCGGTCACCGCCGCCACCGCGCTGGCCACGGAGAGGGGGGCGCGACGGGCCGTGCCGCTAAACGTCAGCGGCGCCTTCCACTCCCCCCTGATGGAGTCCGCGGCGGAGGACTTCGCCGCCCACCTGGACGCCGCCACGATCGGGGATCCGTCGGTGCCCATCGTCTGCAACGTCGACGGCGAGGCCGTGACCGATGCCGCGGGGCTTCGCGACAGGCTGCGCCGCCAGCTCACCTCCCCGGTGCGGTGGACGGACTGCGTCGCCCGGCTGACGGCTCTCGGTGCCGAGGCGCTGGTCGAGGTTGGCCCCGGCTCCGTCCTCAGCGGTCTGGCCAGACGCATCGCTCCCGAGGTGCCGGCCCTGCCGGTGTCGTCGCTGGAGGCGGCTCACGACCTCTCCGCCGCCCTGAGCCCCTCACCGCGACCGCCGACCGCGTGAGCGCCGGCGCACCACTCGACGGTCGGGTGGCGCTGGTCACCGGTGCCTCGCGGGGGATCGGTCGCGCCACCGCCCTCCGCCTGGGCCGCGCCGGTGCCGCGGTCGCCGTCGCCTACGGATCGCGGCGCGATGCCGCCGAGGCCGTGGCCGCGGAGCTCACCGCCCTGGGGGGACGGGCCGCCGTGCTGGGCGCCGACCTTGGTGACCCTGCCGCAGCCGCCCTGCTGGTCACGCGCACCCGGGAGGCCCTGGGAGATGTTGACATCGTCGTCAACAACGCGGGGCTCACCCGGGACAACCTCTGCGTCAGGCTCAGTGACGAGGATTGGGACCGGGTGTTGGCGGTCGATCTCTCCGCCGCCTTCCGGGTTTGCCGGGCTGCCCTGCGGCCGATGATCAGGCGCCGGTCGGGCCGGATCATCAACGTGTCCAGCGTCGCCGGTGTCATCGGCAACGCCGGGAAGGCCAATTACTCCGCCGCCAAGGCCGGGCTCATCGGGCTGACCAAGGCGCTCTCCAGGGAGGTCGGCTCCCGCGGCATCACGGTCAACGCGGTGGCGCCGGGCTTCATCGAGACCGACATGACCGCGGCCCTTCCCGAGGGCGCTCTCGGTGGTGCCCTGGGGGCGGTGCCACTCGGCCGGTTGGGGACGGCGGAGGAGGTGGCCTCGGCAATCTGCTTCCTCGCCCTCCCGGATGCCGGCTACATAACCGGCCATGTGCTCCAGGTCGACGGCGGCCTGGGTGCCTGATCGAAGGGCTGGGCACTAGAGTCCTTGCCAACACCGTGCCCACACCTCCGCAGGAACCAGCTCACGACGATCCCGCGGCCGCCCCACCGGTGAGCCGCACCCCAAACCCGAGCCGCCGCCCGGAGCGGCCGGCGACCCCGCCCGCCTTCCTCGACGGGGCCTCCGGGCCGCTGGCTTGGCGCGCGCCCCCTCCTCCCGCTATGGTTGCCCCGCCCGCCGGTGAGGCGCCCAACCTTCCCAGCCAAACGAGCGGGCCACAACCCGCTCCAGCACAAGGACACACTGATGCCAGACCCGACATTCGACCGGTTCAAGACGATCGTCGCCAATCAGCTGGGCGTCGAGCCCGAACAGGTGGTGCCGGAGGCGTCGTTCGTGGACGATCTGAACGCGGACTCCCTCGACCTGGTGGAGCTGATCATGGCCTTCGAGGAGGAGTACACGATGGAGATCTCAGACGAGGACGCGGAGAGGATCGGGACGGTGGCGCAGGCGTGGGACTACATCCAGGAGAAGACGGGGGGCGCGGCCGCCTAAACGTTCCGGCATCCCTCGGGGAGGAGGAGACGCGGAGTCTCGACGCTCTTCAGGAGCGCATCGGCGTCCGCTTCCGCCGCCAGGATCTGCTCCGGCAGGCGATGACCCATTCGTCCTGGAACAATGAGCGGGGAGCGGCGGGAACGCCGGGTGATGACAACGAGCGCCTCGAGTACCTTGGTGACGCCGCCCTCGAGCTCATCGTGGGCGAGTACCTGTACAAGCGCTTTCCCAGCTACGACGAGGGCCAGCTGACGCAGCTCCGAGCAGCTCTGGTGAACACGGGGTCGCTGGCCCGGCTGTCGGAGCGGCTGGAGCTCGGCGACACCCTCCTCCTCGGCAAGGGCGCGGCCAAGACAGGGGCGCGGCAGCTGCCCTCCCTGCTGGCCAACGCCTTCGAGGCATTGATTGGCGCCATCTTCCTTGACCAGGGCCTGAGGGTCGCAGCCCGGGTGTTCGTGCAGAGCATGGGAGACCTCGCCGACTGGAGCGATGACAACTTCAAGGGCCGCCTCCAGGAGGTGTATCAGGAGCGGATGGGCCTGATGCCCTCCTACCGGGTGGTGACGGCATCGGGTGCTGGGAATCGCCGCCAGTACAC
>JBHELP010000249.1:0-13525 GCA_046263035.1 Candidatus Dormibacteria bacterium
GCTCCACGGCCCGGGCGGCCTCGCGCCGGGCGGCGCCGATGCTTGCCCGCTCGAGAGCCGCACCAAGGGGGCCGTCCCCCAACGTGTAGGCGGCGTCGACCTCGACCGTGGACCCACCGCTCACGGGCGAGACCGTGACCGTCACGGTGAGATCCAGGCCTTCATCAAGGCCGAAGACGGCCCGAGTAGGCTCGGCCATCTCACGGCAGACAAGCACGCCGCGGAGATGGCGGCCGACCAGTCCCACCTCCGCCTCGTGCCGAGAGCCCACCCCTCGCAGTGGGCCACCGACGTGGCGGAGCCGCCGGACGGCCGGCAGCCAGTCCGCTGCGGCGAGATCGGTGGCCACCGCGAAGACTTCAGGGGGGGAGGCGGGAATGGTCGCGTCGGCACGGGCGTGCACCATGCCCGCCCACGTTAGCACCCCTTCACCGGTACAACGCTCCAACATTGGCCTTGGCGATCGTGATCACACCATCAATAGATCACCGTCGCGAAGTTGCCGGCAGGTTCGAAGCCCAGGCGCGAGTACAGCCGGAGAGCAGCCTCGTTGTAGGCGTTGACATAGAGCGAGCACAACGGGACCTCACGGAAGATATCGGCGCACACACTGGCCATGCCGGCGGTTCCCACACCCTGGTGGCGGCGGCCATGAGCCGTGTACACGCCCTGAAGCTGAACCGCCTCGGGCGTCCAGGCACTCAACTCGACCTTGAATATGACTTCGCCACCCTCCATCCAGACATAGCTCCACCCGCGGTCGATGAGGCTCGTCATCCGGGCACGCCAGCCCGCCGCGTCCACCAGGAGTGGGTCCACACCCATCTCCTCGCGATGCATGGCCGCGGCGGCCAGTGTGAGGGCGTCGAGGTCGGCACGCGTGCCCCGACGGACAGGGACACGCGTAAGGTGCCCACACTGACCGCGCCGCAGGGCCAGGAGCGGCTGCGGATCACGCACTTCCTCCGGATCACGCCGCGGCCGCGCCACCTCGTGAAGGGTGAGCACCGATTCACGTGGGCCGACGATCATCCGCGGGGGGGCCTGGTGACGCAGGGCGTCGGCGATGCGGGGCCCGTCGTCAGGCTCGGGAACCCAGGGGACCACCAATGGGCCGCCCAGGAGCACGGCGCTCAGCTCCGCTCCATGGGCCAGCCCCCACCAAGTCCCCGATCCCAAGCCCATACGCAGCTCGCTGCGGAGGTAGGCGTTCCGAAGTACGTCCATCTCGAGAAGCCGGGACAGGGCGCCGATGTCCGAGGGGCCGAGGCGGCACACGGTGAGTCGGCTCACGTCGCGATTGTGCAGCAGGCGCCGGCTGCGGCAGGGCTGGGAAGCTTCCGGTTAAGCTGCCGCGAGGATATGGGAAGCTGCCGCGCACGGGCCAGCACGCTGGCGCTGACCATCATGGTGCTCCTGACCGGCTGCGAATCGCTGAGCGATCCCACTCCGCCACCGGAAGCGACGACGCCAACGCCGATGGCGAGGACCGTGTCCGGCGAGGGCTTCACCACAGCCGTGGCCCCGGGATGGAGCAACCGCCTCGGGGATACCACCGAGGTCCTCCAGTTCAGCTCCGGCGGCAAGCCGATACTGCTGATCGAGCGACCGCCGTCGGGTGAGGTTCGACCCAATGTCAACGACGTCCCCTCGAGTATAGCCATCGTGCGGCTCCGCGATCGCATACCTGATGAGAAGGTGCTCACCTACCTGAAGAACTTTCCCGGCACCATCCTCGCAGCACCGCCCAGGCACTACGGGCTCGGTGGCGACGAGGGTGTGCTGGTCGTGTACACGCACGGCCTGAGGGGCACACCGGTAGAGACGCTGGACATGGTGGTCACCCATCACGGCATCACCCATGAGGTGTTCTTCACAGCTGCCGTGCAGGATTACCAGCCCCAGCTGGCCGACGCCATGCAGGTCATCGACTCGTGGCTGTGGCAGGACGGCCCCTGACTTCTCAGGCCGCGTCAGTGACGCTCGAAGGAGAGGCGGCTCCGATGAGATCCAGCATCTCTCCAAGTGAATCACCACCGGTCTCGCTTCCCGGCACCTGGCTGGGGGTCGATGCCCCTCCCGTGACCGCCGCCGCCATCTCATCGAGTACACGCAGCGCTCCCGGTGTGTCCAGGTCATCGTCCAGGCGCTCCAGGAAGGCGATCCGCCGGCCATCTCCCCGAGACGTACCACCCCGGGCCAGGGCCACTTCATAGCTCACACGGCGAGCCTCTGCCAGGCGCAGCTCCTCCCTGTCAAACGACCACGACGACCTGTAGTGGTGAGCTGACAGCAGGATCCGGACCGTGGCCGCGGGCACCTCCTTCAGAAGATCTCTCGTGAAGACGAGGTTGCCCAGTGACTTGCTCATCTTCTCGCCCTCGTACATGACGTGGGAGACGTGCAGCCAATGGCGGACGAAGGGCCTGACACCGGCCGCCTCCGCCTGAGCGATCTCAGCCTCGTGATGGGGATAGATGAGATCGTCACCCCCTCCGTGAAGATCTATGGGAGCGCCCAGCTCTCCGGTGGACAGCACCGAGCACTCGATGTGCCAGCCGGGGCGCCCGTCCCCCCAGGGACTGGGCCAGGAGGGCTCACCCGGCAGCGACCGCTGCCAGAGGACGAAATCCAGTGGATCCCGCTTCCGAGGATCGTCGGGGTCGGCTCCCCTCTGCGCACTCAGCAGCCTCATCTCCTGGGGGCCGAGGCGGCACAGGCGCCCGAATGCCGGGAACCTGCGAGTGTCGAAGAAGACCCAGCCGTCAACGGCATAGGCCAGCCCACGCGCCTGGATGCGTACGACCATGTCCACCATCTCGGCCACATGTGCACTTGCCCTTGGTGCAGCGACGCTGATCAGCCCCAAGGCTGCCATGTCCTCGTTGAAGCGCTCCACCTGCTCGTCACCGAGCGCGCGATAGTCGACCCCGCGCTCCCGGGCGACGCGGAGCATGTCATCGTCGACATCGGTGATGTTGCGGACCGCATTCACGTCGTGGCCCAGAGAACGAAGGCGACGCGTGACGACATCGAAGGTGTGAAAGGTGAACGCATGGCCCAGATGAGCGGCGTCATAGGGTGTGATGCCGCACACGTACATCCCCACCCTGGGACCGGTCGGCTGGAAGGAGATCACCGCCCGCGAGGCGGTATCGTAGAGGTGCATGAGGGCGCCGATTGTACGGGGGCCGCCACCCTGGCACCCCCGTTATGATCGACGGGCACACGGCCCCGTGGTGTAGCCAGGTTTAACACGCCACCCTGTCAAGGTGGAGATCGTCGGTTCAAATCCGATCGGGGTCGCGGCTTCTGCCTTGGTGCGGAAAGGCCGACGTGCAAGCTCCACCTTGACAGATCCTATGGAGGGGGACTCCCCCCTCGTCCTGCGGCGGAATGAATCCGCCTCCGGACACCCCCCTGCCGGTGGAGATCGTCGGTTCAAATCCGATCGGGGTCGCGGCTTCTGCCTTGGTGCGGAAAGGCCGACGTGCAAGCTCCACCTTGACAGGTCCTATGAGCGGGCCTCAGTAGGCGGCGGGAGGCGCGGCGGCGTTGCGCGCGGTGGCTATCCGGATCAGCTTGGTGATCCCATAACCAATGAGCGAGTAGATGGCGATGGCGACGAGATCGGCCCAGCGCGCAGTGTACGACGTCCTGGTGATGGTGTCACCGAAAATCCCGTCGAACGGCCCGGCGAGGGCCCCACCAAGGCTGTAGATGGCGTCGACGAAGCCTGTGGAATTGGCCTTCAGGAGGCGAAAGATGAAATCGAGGGCGAGTATCACGTTGATCACGCCGACGATGAACCACACCAGCTGTATGGCCCGGTAGGCCACCGGATAGACGGTCCGGGTGCTGTGGGTGCCGTATGCCGCACCGGCGACCGGTGCTGCGGGGGCGACTTGTGTTGCGGGTGCGCCAGCGGCCACCTGCTGCTCCCGTACTTCGACTGGCTCCATGACTGCTCCTTGTGTTCTGGGGCCGCCGGTTGCGAGGCGGCACCAGCAACAGTATACATCACAAATGCTGATAGCGCGGATATAAGTGCATTGCCAATCCCCCCGGGGATTCAACGGACACCGGTATCGAAGACGAGATGCACCGGTACGACTGTGCCGGCAGATACGGTCACAGTCGCCGAGCGGGTGGAGGAGCGCGGTGGCCCAAGTGTCCCCGTCACCGTGTACACCCCCGCCGGGACACTCACCTGGAAGGTGCCGTCCGCGGCAGACGTCAGCGTTGCGGCTTGGTGGCCGGCGCTGTCGCGGATCACGATCGCCACGCTCACCGGTGCCACGCATGGCGGAGCACCCGCACGCTGCACGGGACACGTCGGTCCCCGCTCGGCCAGACCCTGGATGACACCGACGACGGTGGCACCGGGGGCAACGCGGGGTTTTGCCGTGGGAGTCTCGCGCCCGGGCCCAGGCGGCTGGAGCAGTTGAGGCGACGGCTCCGGCGTAGGGCTGGTGGGGCTCATGGTCGCAGGGCTGGGCGAGGCTGAGGGCGATGTGGCGACGGGGCTCGCACCAGTGCCGTCGGTGCCACAGGCAGCCATCAGGACAACCATGAGAATGCTCAGCCCTGATCGGGCGAGCAGCACAGGAGCTGGCCGCCTCCATCCTCCGACGACATGACCTCGTGGCACCTGACCACGACGGTACCATCACCGGTCGTGAGCGCAGACAACGGCATCAAGCGCGCCCTGGTCGTGGTGGCGCATCCCGACGATGTGGACTTCGGTTGCGCCGGAACGATCGCCAAATGGACCGGTGAAGGCATCGACGTCAGCTACTGCATGATCACGAGCGGCGATGCCGGGGGATTCGACAACGCCGTGGATCGAGCCGAGATGGCGCGTATCCGGCAGGAGGAGCAATGCGCCGCGGCCGCGGAGGTGGGCGTGAGCGACGTGGTCTTCCTGGGCTATCCGGACGGAAGGCTCAGCGTCTCCATCGAGCTTCGAAGGGACATCGCTCGGGTCATTCGCCAGAGGCGTCCGGACAGGGTCATCTCCCAGTCGCCCGAGCGCAACTGGCAGCGGATACAGGCCAGCCATCCCGATCACCTTGCCGCCGGTGAGGCGACCATAGCCGCCGTCTACCCGGATGCCCGCAATCCCTTTGCCCATCCCGAGCTTCTGGCCGACGAGGGTCTGAAGGAGCATACGGTCAGGGAGTTGTGGGTGGCGGGCATGGACAGCCCGGACACGTTTGTCGATGTCACGGAAACCTTCGATCGAAAGGTGGCCGCGCTGAGACGCCATGTGAGCCAGGTTGCCCATCACGATGACCTCGAGGGAATGCTGCGCGGCTGGCTGACCATGATCGCCGAGCGCGGCGGCCTACCGGAGGGCCGGCTCGCCGAGGCCTTCAGGGTGGTGAACACAGCGTGACCTCCACTCGCCTGATCGCGCTTCTCGGCGCCTCGGACACCGCTGCGTTCCTGGTGACCCGACGTCGGAACCTCCGGGGCAGTCCCGGTCGTGCCGCCGGCACCCTCGCCACGCTGGCGGCGTGGCTGGGTCTGGCCGCCCGCTCGTCTGGAAAGCGGCGGTCCCGCCCCCGGGATGTTCTCCTGGCCGCCACCCTGGCGGGGGCCAACGGCGCGATGCTCGCGATCCATGTCAAGCACCGCATCCTTTCCAAGCGGCTCGCGGCCGGCCCCATGCTGAGCTGGATCGCACTGCTGACCATCCTGCGACGGCGGTGAGCCGCCGGGGGCGGCCACCCTACGGGGCCTGGCGGTCGCCCCTCAGCGCTGAGATGGTCGCGGCGGGCGGCCTTCGCATCAGCGACATACACGTTGATGAGGGGGAGATCCTCTGGATCGAAGGCCGGCCGGCCGACGGCGGCCGTTGTGCCGTGGTAAGGCGGACAGTGGACGGAAGGACCGTCGATGTCCTGCCGGACGCCTACTCGGCGCGAAGTGCCGTGCACGAGTACGGCGGCGGGGCCCTCGCCGTCGCCGACGGAACCGTCTTCTTCACCAATCAGTCTGATCAACGGATTCACCTGACGCGTTCCGGTCTCGGCCCTGTTCCGCTCACCGCTCCGGGTCCGCGCCGGCATGCCGACCTGACGCCGATACCCGGCATCCCGCGCATCCTCGCCGTCCTTGAGACGCATGGACCCACGTCGGTCACCAACCAGATCATCTCTGTGCCGACAGACGGCGGAGCCATGACCATCACGGTCTCGGGCAGCGATTTCTACGCCCATGCCCGACCCAGCCCGGACGGGCGTCGGGTCGCCTGGCTGCAGTGGGACCAGCCCGCCATGCCCTGGGACGGCTGCGAGTTATGGCTGGCCGACCTCGACCCCCAGGGAATGGCGACCGCGGCTCGCCGGGTGGCAGGCGGCCCGGAGGAGGCCGTGTTGCAACCGGAGTGGTCGCCTGACGGCTTCCTGCATTTCATCACCGATCGGACCGGTTGGTGGAACCTGCATCGGTGGGACGATGCCGCCGTTGTGCCGGTGGCGCCGATGGAGGCGGAATGCGGCCGGCCCATGTGGGTGTTCGGCATGTCCACGTACGCCTTCGCCGGTGCGGAGCACATCGCCCTCTGCGCTGCCCGGGGTGGGACCTGGGAGCTCCTGCTGGTGGAGCGGACGTCAGGACGCGTCACACCCATCCCGCTGCCGTTCACGGAGATGGGACACCATGTTCGGGCAGCGGCCGGACGCCTGGTGCTGGATGCCGGGGGGCCCGAATTGCCCATGTCGATCGTGACCGTGGAGCTCGGAACGGGCGAGCACGAGATCATCAGGCGCTCGAGCGACCTGGTCCTCGGCGCCGACATCGTCTCGCGCTTCCAGCGAGTGGAGTTCCCCACCACCGACAGCTCCACGGGCCATGGATTGCTCTACCTGCCCAGGTCGAGCCCTGACGAGGGCCACGGCGCCGAGAGGCCACCGCTGCTGGTGCGTGCCCACGGCGGTCCCACCTCGGCGGCGGGCACGGCGCTCGATCCCGTCGTCCAGTACTGGACCACCCGCGGCTTTGCCGTCCTGGACGTGAATTACCGCGGCAGCACCGGCTACGGACGGGCCTACCGGCAGCATCTGCGGGGCGGCTGGGGGATCGTGGACGTCCAGGACTGTGTCGATGCCGCCGGATACCTGGTGGCGCTGCGCGAGGTCGACGGTTCGCGACTTCTCATCACCGGCGCAAGCGCCGGGGGGTATGTCGTGCTCTCCGCGCTTACCTTCCACGACGACTTCGCGGCCGGTGCCAGCCACTACGGGATCGGCGATACGGAGGCCCTGGCCGAGGAGACCCACAAGTTCGAGGCACGCTATCTCGACGGCTTGATCGGGCCCTATCCGGACTGCCGCGAGGAGTACCGAATGCGTTCGCCGGTCAATTTCATCGAGCGGGTCAGGGCGCCCACCATCCTCTTTCAGGGCACGGAGGACGCCATCGTTCCGCTACGTCAGGCAGAGGACATGTTTTCCGCTCTCCGCTCCAATGGGGTCCCCTGTGCATTGCTCCTCTTCGAAGGGGAGCAGCACGGCTTCCGCCGCCAGGCCACAATACGGCGCGTCCTCGAATCTGAGCTGTACTTCTTCTGCCGTGCCCTCGACATCGAGCCGGCCGACCGCCTGGAGGCCGTGCCCATCGAGAACGCGGGCAGGCCGGGCGGCCCGTCGCGGCGGGACGACCCCTGACCAGGGCCGTATGACGGCGCGGCTACCCTTGAGCGCCGCAAAGACCGACCGTCACCGTGGGCGTGGCTGCCGGCTCGACGCCATCACGCCGACCCCCTCAGCGCGGGCATGGCGGCGGCGTCCCGGCGACGGCGACGGCACAGGCGCCCCTCACCGGGGCGGCATCGAAGCTGCCTCGCACCACGGCGGTGGTGCCAAAGAAGGCGATCGGGAGAGATATGACCTTCACCACCTCGGCGTGCACGGTGGTTCCACCGGAGGCGCTTCGGCATGTGGTCCCGCTCGCCGGGCCGTCAGAGGCGGTTATGCCGGCCGAGTTGTTGCCGGACTCCTCGCAGGTGGCCACGTCCCGGCAAACATCGAGGATCTGGGTGTTCCCGGCACAGCCGGGGTCCCCGCCACCGCCCGGGCCACCTCCATACAGGAAGGCCGGGTTCACCGAGTTGGCCCCTGACTGGGCGGCGATCTGCGCCGCGCCGGCGACCCTGGTGGACCACGAGAACTCGTATGAGAGGTCGATCACCAGGGCCACCATCCCAAAGAGGAAGAGCGCCGTGGCCAGGGCGAACAGGGCAATTGTCTGTCCGCCCTCATAGGTCCGTCGTCGCCGGCGTCTCACTGTCTGAAGGGAGGCGCCACAGCCTCCGCATGTGAGGTGATGGAGGGCGACCAGAAGATCGCCCAGGCCAGCGGTGTGCGGTCGAAGTGGAGGGTCGCGGCCGCGTCGCAGATCGACTTGTGGCGATTGTCGGCGTCGATATCGCACTGAACGTTGGCCGCCTGAGGCCAGACGGGAAGCGAATGGGAGGTGAGGCAGAGGGGCCGGCGCACGAAGGTCAGGAAGGGTGTCACCCGATGCTGAGGGTCCCGATCGTCGGGATGATCGAAGTTTTCATCACCGGGGCCGTTGTGGAATGACATCGAACCCTCGAAGGTCTGCCACGCGAACCGGCAGCGGACGGGGAGGGCCGTCGTCGGGTCGGCATCGCCACGGGGCGCCTGGAAAGTCGCCTCGGCGGCGAGCTTCACCGCGGAGTCCAACTGCTGCTGCGCCTCGACCTGGAGCATGAGGGCGACGAACCCGGCGATCAGAAAGAGCATCAAGGGCAGGACGATGGCGGTCTCGATGACGGCCTGCGCTTGCAGCCGTCGCCGCTCGGGCCTGCGCATCAGGGGTTGAACCGGACCGCGTGGGTTCGGACATGGACGTTGATGGGAATCTGCCCGGCCTTCCATCCGAGCCCCAGGACGGGAGGCACCAGCGATGCCAGGTAGCCGATGACCCGCACGCTGACATTGGAACCTTCCCGACTCACACAGGGAGGCGGCGCACAGCCGGGGATCCGCTCCTGGACGCAGATGGCCACGGTGCGAGGCCCGAAGCGATCCTGGACCGCCTGGGGGTCGTCAGGGCAGGTGGCCGGTACGGCCGAGCCGGGGCAGCGGACCAACTCACCGGGGCCGCACCAGGCCCGCACCGCTGTTCCGAACATGGCGCTGGTGAGCCGGGGGCCGACCCTGCGGGCGATGTCGGCGCTAGCCGGCGTAGCCTGGCTGCGCGGATCCCCGGCGGCGGCGGCGGCAAGTCGGGCGCCCTCTTCGGCAGCCGACACCGTGGCACTTGACTGGACAGCCCAGAGGGCGGCGTCGACCGTGGCCAGCAGGCAGAGCAGGAAGAGCGGCAGCATGAGCGCGAACTCGATGGTGCTCTGACCACCATCGCACCTCCGGGGCATCACCCTGGCAGGCCGGTCCGCCGACATAGCCACCCTCCTCACGCCATTGGCAGCCCTATGCTAGCCGCGCACGGCACCGGGCGGCCCACCTTGGCCCATCATGGGAGCCATGCTTGCAGCCCACGCGTCAGCGACCCGACGGATGTTGCTGACCATGGCGGCACTCCTCCTCACCGGCTGCGGCGGAGGCGCCGACCGCCCGCCGGCCCCATCCCTCTCCCCCACCTCCCAGCGACCACCAGCAGCTGCCACGCCAGAGCCCGGGGCCCCGATGAGCCCGTTCCCCGGGGATGCCCTCGCCGGGACCAACGGCGTGACTGTGGTGGCGGGCGCTCCGCCGGTGGACGGGACGCCATGGTTCCTGACCATCGGTGACTCGATCACCGCTGGGTACAGCCGCGACCCGGATCGCCGTGGAACCAACTCGGGGTGGCCCGTACAGCTGGAAGGGACCCTGGCGCGCTCCGGCCGGGCGTGGCGGCTCTTCGACGTGGCCTGTTCCGGCGAGACCACCACCACGTACCGAGGCCGTTGCCCACAACGGGCGGCCATACCATTCCTGCAGAGCTCATCGCAGCGCGACGTGGCCATGGCCGCCATCTCAGCTCACCTGGCGGATCTGCGTCTCATCGTCGTGGATCTCGGTAGCAACGACCTTCTCCTCGCCGCCCTGGCCGCGACCCCGGTGACGGCGGTCGCGCCGGAACTTCAGGACCGCCTGGAGAGCATCGTCAGCGAGCTGAGACGGGTCGCCCCCAGGGTGCCTCTCGTTCTCGCCAATTACTACGACCCCTTCCAGAACAGCTCCCCCACGACACTGGGGGATGTCATGAGGGTGAATGCGGCGGTTGCGGATGTCGCCCGCCGCCACGGGGCGACGGTGGCCGACTTCTTCGCCGCCATCAACACCCCGGCAGGAATCAGCCCCGACCTGTGTGTCAACCTGGATTGCCAGCACCTGGACCCCATTCATCCCACCGTCGCCGGTCATGCCCGGCTCGCCGCGGCGGCAGCCGCCGCCGTGCCGGCGCCCTGAGCTGTGCCCGGCCGCCTCAGGAAACGACCACGAATCCCAGGTCGACGGGGATGAGCTGCTCCACCATGAAGGAGTTGGCGGGCCGGCCCGTCCCGGGATCGATGGACGTGGTCCATTCGCCCCCCGAGAAGATCTCCAGGACGTAGGGACCGCCAGGCGGTACCTCGGCGAAGACGAAGTCTCCGCTCGGTCCGGCGGTGGCTGGATAGAAGGGCGGCGAGGTGAGGTAGCTGTTCCCCGCAGAACGGAAGTGACCGCTGAGCCGCACCGGGCCGCTCACCACGATGCCCCTACGCTGGGCCAACGTCCCGGTGACGGGCTGGGCGGCCTGAAGAAGCGTCCTCGCGGAGCGAGCTTCGCGGGAGGCGGAAAAGTCGTACTGAAGCCGGAGCAGCAGGCTCTGAGCCTCCCGGCGGTACTGGGCCTCCAGCGACTGGCGGGCGGCCGCCAGAAGCGTGGAGGGCAGCGCGGAGCGGGCGGCCGCCGCCGTCTGGGGGGTCGCCGCATGGCTCAGCGCGTCGTCGAGGAGCACCACCGCGTCGGCGGCGCGGCCGGAGCGGGCCAGCCGCGGCGCCGCACCCACGTCGCAGATGGGTCTCAGAGAATCCGCCTCCCGGGCCACCGCATCGGGAGGGGATTCGCGGCGGAGCTGATCGAGGCGCTGCAGGGCGACGGGGAAGCTCTGAGCCGCGGCGGCGCTGCGGGCGCTTTCCAGGAGAATCGCCACCCTCACCTGGTGCGCCCTCTCGACCAGCTCGTTCTGGGTGACTCCACCGAGCACGAAGAGGGCCTGGTCGACCTGACCGCGGCCGGCGAGAACTCGGGCCCAGTCGACCAGGACGGCCTGGGTCCTCAGGGTCGCGGCGTCCACCGGCCCGCGACTGAGCAGGTGAAGTGGCCCCGTCCGCTGAGCCAGCGAACGATTCACCGCGATGGCCTCGGGAAACCTGCCGCCGGCCACCAGGCGGTCCGCCTCCGCTTCTGCAGCCCGCGTGGCCCGATCCGCACCCAGCTCGGCCCCTCCCAGCGCCGCCAGCGGCCCGGCGATGATCAAGACGGCCACCACCGCACGAATCCATGGGCGTGTCGACACGGCGCTCGGTAGGCGCGCTGACAGAGTGCTCAGCGACCCGCCATGGACGCCGGCGTTCTGTCCCCGCCGGTGTCACCCGCGACCGCGGGCCTCATGTCTTCCGTCTCCTGTCTCCCTGAATCCCATCATCAGTGGCTGCCGGTGATGGAATGGGTGAGCGGCCCGGATGGTTTCGCTCAGGAGTGGTCCCGCCCCTCCAGCAGTCTCTTCAGCTCCTGAGCCGATCTCACCGGAGCGCGACAGAGGAACCTCTCGCATACGTAAGCGGTGGCCCGGCCCTCCACGGCAGGCCGCTCCTGCAGCAACGGCACCTCGTCGGGGGGGCCCCAGGCGAGCACCCTCACCGGATCGTAGAGTGACGTCACCGTCCTCACGAGCTCGACCGTGTCGTCGCCGTCGGGCGTGCCGGCGATGGCTATCTCCCGAGGCACGGAGAGCGCCAGATCCAGGGCGGCGGCTAGATTGGGAAGCGCCAGGGGGGCCCGGGCGACGGCCGAGGCCAGGGGCCTCACGATTTCGAGGCCTCGATCACGCCATGCCCCCTCGCCTGTAAAGGCGGCCAGGCGCAGGAACGCCTGGGCTGCGATCGACTGTCCGGCCGGGATGGGATTGTCGTCGAGGGTGAAGGGCCTGACGAGCAGGGGCTCGGAGCCCTCCGCCGTGTCATAGAGGCCTTCGCCGGGAGCATGGAAGCGGCGCATCATGTCGTCGCACAACTGGCGGCCGTGATGGAAGAACCGTGGCTCCCCCGTGGCCTCGTAGAGGACCAGAAGGGCCTCGGCCAGGTAGGCGACGTCCTCCAGAAAGGCAGTGATCTTGGCCTCGCCGCTTTTCCACGTTCGGAGGAGCACACCGCCCGACATGAGCTGATCGAGGAGAAAGTCTGCGTTGTCACGGGCGACGGCGACATAGTCGGGCCGGTCAAGGGCCGGACCCGCCTCGGCGAAAGCTCGCAGCATCAGCGCATTCCACGACGTGATCACCTTGTCGTCCCGAGCCGGCGCCACGCGTGCGCCGCGGGCCTCGAAGAGCCGCACCCTGATCCCGTGGAGCCACTGAGCCAACTCGCGGGCCTCGATTCCACGCTCAGCGGCGATGACCGTGAGGGGTCGAGGCACCGCCAGCACCGTCGTGCCGCCCTCGAAGTTGCCCGCCCCGTCGACGCCGAAGACCTCGCAGGCCAGGTCGCCGTCATCGCCTCCGAGCACCTCGTGAAGCTGTGCGGGGGTCCAGACGAAGAACACCCCCTCCTCGCCCTCGCTGTCTGCGTCCTGAGACGATGCGAAGCCACCCTCCTCGAGACGCATCTCCCTGACGACATAATCGAGGGTCCCCTCCACGACCTCTCGCCACCTGGGATCGCCGTCCAATTGGTAAGCGTGCAGATACGGGGGGACGACGAGGGCGTTGTCGTAGAGCATCTTCTCGAAATGCGGCACAGCCCACCGGCCGTCGACGCTATAGCGGTGAAAGCCTCCGCCGATCTGGTCGTGGATGCCACCCCGGGCCATCCGGTCGAGAGCCAGGATGGCGGTCTCCCGCGGCCGTGGATCACCGCTGAGGCGGTGGCGGCGGAGGAGGAGATCGAGGGCGGCGGCATGGGGAAACTTGGGCCCCGAGCCAAACCCACCCTCGCGGGTGTCCGCCTGGGCGATAAGGGTGCTGGTCGCCCTCTCGAGATGCTCCGTATGCGGTTCGGCGTCACCGCGGATTCGCGGCGTGTCGAGCGCCTGACGAAGGCGCGCCCCGGCGGCCTCCACGTCACTCCGGCGATCGCGGTACGTTTGCGCAGCCGCTCTGAGGATGTAGGGGAACCCCCTCATGCCTTGGCGGTCCTCGGGCGGGAAGTAAGTGCCGCCGAAGAAGGGCACGGCCTCGGGGGTGAGGAACACGGTCATCGGCCAGCCGCCGTTCTGAGTGAGTGCTTGGACCGCCTCCATGTATATCTTGTCGACATCCGGCCGCTCCTCGCGATCCACCTTGATGC
>JBHELP010000250.1:0-6070 GCA_046263035.1 Candidatus Dormibacteria bacterium
GCATCGTGCTGCTCACGACCTTCCGTAAGACCAAGGACCGCGAGGAGCGCGAGGTTCAGCGCGCGGAGAATGCCATGGTGACGTGCGTGAGACACCACCAACACCAGGAGGACACATGATGCCCCACACCACTTGGCGAGAAGTGAAGGCGCGACGGCCGCTCTCCCCTGAAGCACGCCGGTCTTACAACGAGTCCTCGCTGGCGATCGAGGTGGCTGACCAGGTTCGCCAACTGCGGACCGCCCTCGGTTTGAGCCAGGAACAGCTTGCAGAAAGAGTTGGCACTACGCAGCCGATGATCGCGCGCCTGGAGGGCGGTGGACAGCCACCGAGCCTGAGAACGCTGGAGCGGCTCGCCGACGCTTTACAGGCGAACCTGTCAGTGCGTTTTGTGGCGCGAGCGTCCTAACCATGGATTCTACCGGGTCCATTTCAGAATGCCCACCACGACCATCGCCTCAGTCTTTATGCCGCCGTCGTTGTACCCGGAAGCGTTGCTCGTGCCGAAAGATGGGATTGCTCCGCGTATTGGAAAACGACCGACTCGGAGGCCTGACATTGGTAAGGCGTAGGTCGTGGGTTCGATTCCCACCTTGGGCTCCATCTTCCCCTTTGGGGAGGTGGCCGCGACCACGTCCAGGAAAACGGTGGCCCAGCGCGTCCTGGAGGTGCTCGGGTGAATGCCATTGCCCCGCCGTCTCGATCACCTGATCAATCAGATCCTTGTCCACCTGCGAACCTCCCTCTGCCGCTCCGGGTGTGCCGTCCGCTGGCCCGGATGATGAACCGGCCGCTCATGCGCGAAAGCTTTCTCAGCCTCAGCCGGCGAATGACCTACGGTTCGACCATCACCCGGGACCATGACGTCGCTGTTTGAAGCTTCCCGCTAACCATGAGGATGGTGCTCGCCCGTGAGCGCTGCGATCATGGCCTCGAGCTCCGCCTGGCCCGGTACCTCCAGCAGCGGTTCACGCATCAGCGCGGGCAGCTTACGGATGAGATCGTAGGCCTGGGTAAGCGCTGCCTCACGCAGCACCGGCCCGTGGCAGCTGGCGATCGCCACTGCGTCGAGGCTCTGCAGCGCCTGGACCCGGTCTGAGAAAAGCTTCGGGTCGGCGATCGCCGCCCAGGGGCTCAGCAGCCTGTTGAATCCGACCAGTCCCCGCCGGAATGCGTCGGCGTCAAGGTCAGTCGCCTGCTCCACGTGGTGCGGTACCACCGTCCCCAAGGAATCGCTCGCCCAGAAGACTCTGGTACGAGTGTCGAAGATGCCCCGGGTCGTGGGTGCATCGTAGGTGGGTGGCCGGAGCGCAACGATGGTGCGACCGCCGGCTTGGAAGTTGTCACCGTCGACGATCCAGCGCATGCGCGTCAGCGGCACGTTGATCTCCCCGGCCATGCGGTCCGCCATGAGCCAGCTGCTCACCAGCACCGCGTTCGGGCAGCGCGCCAGCACCTCGGCGAGATTCCCCGTGTGATCGGGGTCGTCGTGCGAGAGCACCACCCAGCGCACCCGCTCGGGACGCACGATGCCGAAGACGTCGTCGAGCCAAGTCTCGTGGTTAGCATGAGTGCCGGTGTCGACGATGATCGGCTCCTCGCCGTCGATTACCAGTGAGTTGATGTACACGCACAGGGGCGCGTGTCCCTCACCCTGCAGCTGGCGAATGAGAAAGACGCCGTCCGCGATCTGCTGCGGTGGGTGGTGGATGATCGGCGGCAACGGTGCGAAGTGCGCTGCGGTATCCGCGCGATTCTCAATCACCTGACTCATGGGTCACCTCCTCATTCCGGGAGAGATGGAAGCTACTTGGTGGTCCGTACGTCATCGCTGGGCCACCAGCTGTTTGGTAAGTTCCCCGCACGTGGCCCAGAGCCGCTCTTCGGCCACTGCATCGCGGAACTCGCATGGGATCTCGGCGCATTGCTCGAAGAACTTGCCAGTCACGCCGTCCAGGGCGGTGCTGCTGGCGAGCCAGACGATGGTCTCCGCACCCTGCCACACGCTGCGGCTGCCGTACTGCTCGAGTTCGCGCTTGGCGTCAGCGGTGAGGTCGCGGTAGAGGCTGGTGCCGAGTACGAGCCCCGGTGCCACGGCGTTGACGGTAACTGACTCGGGCGGCAGGCGTCGGGCGAGCGCCCACGTGAGCAACCGGTCGCACGCTTTGGACTGGGCGTAGGCGGACAAGCCGTCGTAGGGGCGGCGCTCGAACTGCAGATCCTCCAAGTCGAGGGCGTGCCCCCAGGTGGATGCCACGTTGACGATCCGCCCCGGCGCACCCGCCTCCAGCGCGTCACGCAATTGGGTGGCGACGAGGTAGTAGCCAACCACGTTCGTGGCAAAGGTGAGCTCGATGCGGTCCGGGCTCATCCGCCGCTGCGGGACAATGACGCCGGCGTTGTTCACCAGGACATCGAGCGGCCCGTACGTGCTGTGGTACTCAGCGGTGAAGGCACCAATCGAACGCTGGTCGGACGTGTCCACGGTCATGACGGTCGCGCGGCGCCCGCCGGTCGCTTCGTTGATTTCCGTCGCGACCTCCTCGGCCCGCCCACGATCGCGGCAGGCGAGCGCGACCTGCGCGCCGAGCCCGGCCAATCGGACGGCGACCTCCCTGCCGACGCCAGATGTCGATCCCGTGATCAGGACCCGCTTGTCGTGCATCCAGTCCATCATCGCTCCTCCTGTTCTCGCTGTCGGGGAGCCAGCCTATGCGGCGCCTGTCGTCGCCACCATCCCAGCCCCTCAGGAAGATTTCGGCCACCACCGGCGGGCCTCCGGGCCCCCCAGATAACTGGGATGGGCTCACGGCGGCGAGCCGCGCATAATGTTCCGGTGGGCAGCTGGCTTACCCGGGAGCG
Organism: Candidatus Dormibacteria bacterium; assembly: GCA_046263035.1. Classification (GTDB taxonomy): domain Bacteria; phylum Chloroflexota; class Dormibacteria; order Aeolococcales; family Aeolococcaceae; genus JBHELP01. The sequence goes on from JBHELP010000250.1 coordinate 2,863, forward strand.
CGTGCAACGAGATGTGGAGGTACTGGCGCGCGCAGGGCTGGACACTGCCACGTTCCTGAGCGAGGTCTACCAGTCCTTGCAGCGGGCGGTGCCGAGCGCAGCAGCGTGTCTAGCGACCATCGACCCCACGACGCAGTTGGCGACGGCAGCGTACAAGTTCGGAGAGCTCGCCGGCGAGAACGACAGCGACGCCCTCTGGGGACTGCTGGAGTATGGCCACGCCGAGCCGACCAGCTACAGCCAACTCGCCCGCGCCGAGAGTCCCGCTGTCGGTATGCAGGCGGCGATGGGTCGCGACGTAAGTCGATCGCGGCGCATGCGCGAGCTGGTACGGGGACTCGGCTGGGCTGATGAGCTGCGGGTTGTCGCCGGCGACGGCCGCCACTTGTGGGGAGGACTGGCGATGTTCCGCGACGTCCCCTATGCCAACGAGGAGATCGAGCTCGTATCCCGGCTGTCGGTCCCCCTCGCCCTTGGCCTGCGCGTCGGGCTTCTCTCTCGTGTCGCCACAGATCCGGCGGCGACGTTTGCGGCGGGCGGCCCCACCGTGATGATCTTCGACGCCGACGCGCAGTTGCGCCAAGCCAGCGTGGGCGCCGAAGCCGGCTGGCTAATCTGGTACGCGAGGCTGACGGGCCGATGCCCTATGCCGTCATCGGCTCTCTCGTCGCGGCGGCCTGGCGATATGCCACCGGTGACACCGACGTACTCCCTTCCTGTCGTCTCCGGCTCCGCAGCGGCGAATGGGTCGTGCTTCGCGCCTCGCCGTTGAACAGCACCGACGTCCCCAGCGAAAGCGTCGTGATCACCATTGAAGAGGCGGCGCCCCCCGAGATCGTGCCGTTGGTCGTCGTTGCCTTCGATCTCACGCCGCGAGAGCGGGACGTTGTCCAGCTCGTTCTGCAAGGCGTCGACACCCGCGAGATAGCCGCCTCCCTGCACATGTCACCTCACACCGTGCAGGACCACCTCAAGTCGATCTTCAACAAGTCAGGTGTCAACAGCCGACGTGAACTTGTCGCCCAGGTCTTTTTCAGCCAGTACGCGCCTCGGATCGGCACTCCGCTGTCACCCTCAGGGTCGTTCCTCAACATCACATGTGCAAGCTGACGAGATCGGGATGGCCGGACAGGCGCCTACTCCGGCCAGCCACCGGTTAGGCGTCCGTGAGCAGCGCGCGGGCGGCCATGCGACCCGGGGTCCCGGCGATGCCCCCCGTTGGGTTGGTTCCCGCGCCGGATATGTAGAGCCCCCCGACGGGGGTCCGATGATTGCCGAGCCGGCGCGTGGGGCGCAGCGGTCCCAGCTGGTCGAGGGTGATGTCGAGGTGCATGGGATGACCCGGCCAGCGGCCGCCCTCGGACATCACCTCCGGTGTGCGTGCGGCCACCCCCTCGATCGATGCCCGGAACCCCGGTGCCCGCCCCTCCAGCGTGTCCAGGCAGGCCTCGACGAACTCGCCACGTCGGGCGGCCCAGCCCCCCTCGACCATGTTGGGTGCCGCGGGACAGGCCAGGTAGACAGTGTGGTGCCCCGGTGGAGCCAGTGTGGGATCCATGGCGGAGGGGGTGAAGGAATACAGCGGGGGAGGGATGGGCAGCCGCCCACTCTCGGCCAGCGTCCAAGCCTGGCTGAGGTCGTCCATGTGGTCGACGTAGCTCTGCAGGCCGTTCCAGTCACCGGGCCGGGCACCCGGGTAGGCGGGAAGTGCGTTGGTGGCGACATGGACAAGTGACTGAACGACGTTGCCGCGCCGTACGGCGGCGAGGTCGGCGGCCAGGGGGCCCGAGAGGGGAGGTGAGAGAAGGTCCAGAAGGGCGACCTTGGGATCCATGGCCGTGACCACGGCGCTCGCGGGTATGCGCTCCCCACCATCCGTGATGACGGCGCGAACCCTCCCGCCGTGGCTCTCGATCCGGGCGACCGGTGCGGAACAGCGAAGCCGGCCGCCCAGGGACTCGAGCCGCACGACCAGGGCGTCAATGAGCCCCTGAGCGCCACCCCGCGCATGCCACTGGCCGAAGAGGTGATAGGCGGCCTGCCAGAAGGCGAAGAGGGCGCCCCCCGGCACCAGAGGGCCCACTCCGGCATGGGCGGCGAAGGCCGCGACAGGCCCGCGAGTGAGGTCCGACGGGAGCCGTCGCCGGAGAAGGAGGTCGTAGGGGCTGAGCAGGTCGCGGGCGTTGGTGATGGGGTGAGGGCCGACGGTCTGCAGAAGGTTCGCCAGCCGTGCCGGCAGCGGTCCTGCCGAGACGCCACCACGGATGGCGGGGAGCACCGTTTGGACGATGGGCAATGACCGCGCCATGAGCTCCTCATAGGCGCGAGCCTCCGGGAGACTGATCTCGGCGATGGACTCCACGGTGGCCTCGATGGAGCGGTGGAACCGCACACGCCGACCGTCTGCATGAACTGCGATGGAGAACGGATCCATCTCCTGGTAGTGGAGCCCGGCCGCTGCCAGCTCGAGCTCGGCCGGGATCGCCGTCATGTTGATCATGTTGTGTGCGGCCGAGTGGAGGTCGAACCGGTAGCCGGGGATCGTCTCCTCGGTGCGCGAACCCCCACCAGGGCGGTCGAGCGCCTCCAGGACCATGACCTCGCGACCGGCACGGGCGAGGTAGCAGGCGGCCACGAGACCGTTGTGCCCGCCACCGACGACGATGACGTCAGCCACGGTGGGCGTGGCTCAACTCAACCGGTCGGCGCCACCGGGTCGTCACGTACGCCGAAGGCGAAGAAGCGCCGGTCGAAGCCGCCTCCGCGCCACTGACCCGTGCACGTCATCATGGTCAGCCGCTGGACGCCCGAGGCGGCATCTGCCGCCTTGTCGGTGGCGCGCTGCGAGACCGCTCCCATGCCGAAGAATCGACCCAGGGCGGCAATGCTGTGCGTCGCCGCCTCCCAGACCACTCGCGTCTCGGTGATGCGATAGCGCATCGGCTGTCCCGAGCGCTGGTCGACCAACTCCACGAAGTCACCCGGGTGCAGAAGGCGGATGTTGGCAAAGGGATCGAGCCGGGCGCGGGTGTCGTCGACATGACCGATAACCGTGGTCACGCCCGGCTCGCCGGGGCGTGCCCCTCCCCGAAATAGAAAGGCCTTGGTCCAGATGGGGTCGTCGGCCGGTCCCTCCGGGGCATCGATGAGGTTCCGGCCGGTCTTACCGACGGCCAGCATCGCCATGGCAACGTTGAGGCTCGGGATC
>JBHELP010000251.1:0-5102 GCA_046263035.1 Candidatus Dormibacteria bacterium
GGCCGTCTGGACAGCACCCGCGAAGCGGGCGAAGATGGCGTCCACAAGCGTCTGCTCCTTGGCTCGGTCGGCATCGGTCGGCTCCCGCCAGGGAGCGCCGAGGTCCTTGAAGGGGCCGGTCTTGGTGACCTGGATCCGCGCTCCCAGTCGGCGGATGAGCTCCGCGGCCAGCGGGCGGACGCTGATCACCCCGATGGAACCGATGATGGCGCTGGGAAAGGTCAGCACCCGGGTGGCCCCGCAGGCCAGGAAATAGGCTCCGGAGGCGCCGGTGCCGCGGAACCAGGCCACCACCGGCTTCTCCTGGGCCAGCCGCCGCACCGCGAAATAAAGCGCCTCAGATGAGGTGGCACCACCTCCCGGGGAATCGATGTCCAGGAGGACGGCATGGATCCTCTGGTTGCGGCGGGCGTCGCCGAGGGCACGGATGATGTCGGTGGGCTTGGCCCGTCCGCCGATGACCCCCCGGATCGGCACGACGCCGATCCGGCGCCGGTCGGCGATCTCCTTGAGCGCGCCGAGCCGGCCGGCCAGGTCAGACATCCCCGTCATGCTAGTCGAGCGGTGGGCATGCTCGACTACGGGAGGAGCCCGAGCGGCACGGCCTCGGCAAGGGTGGCGAGACCGGCTGCGTTGGGGTGAACGAAGTCACATTCGTACATCGGTCTCATGAGGCCGTCGGGGCCGGCAAGAGCTCGCTCAAAGTCGACGTACTCACCGAACACCCCTCCGGCGCGGATGGCCCGGTTGACCTGACGGCGAGCGTCCTCCGCGTCGGATCGCCGGGCACCGCCGGCGCCGAACGGGGTGAGGGTGGCGCCGATCACCCTCAACCCCTCCGATCGGGCGATGGTGACGATGGAACGCATTCCGCTGAGCACCGTGCCGGCATCGGCCCCGGCCAGGAGATCGTTCACCCCCTCGTAGAGGAGCAGGGTGGTCGCTCCGGGGAGGGCCAGCACGTCACGACGAAGCCGGCTGAGTGCCACCGGGCCGACCCCTCCCTCCGCCAGCGTATTGCCCGCGATTCCCTGATTGGCGACCCCGACGGAACCGGCCAGCCGCCGGGCGAGGACGTCGGTCCAGCGCTGGTGGCCGTCGATAGCGGTGCAGAAGCCGTCGCTGATGCTGTCACCCATCACCACCACCGTCCCGCGGGCGGCGGAGCTGCGAACGGCGATGGCGTCGAGCCACCAATCCAGCGCGCGCGAGAACGTGAACGCCGCCCCCGACATGTCGTCGGTGTGGTCTCCGGCGGAACCGTCGCGATCGGTACACCCTCCGGTCTCGAGTGCGTAGCCATGGACCGAGAGGGGTGGGTCAGCCTCGGCGACATAGATGCTCACCGCCAGGTCCTCGCCCTGGGAGACGCCGAAGGCTATCCCGTCGCTGAGAAGCTCATGGCCGGGAGCGATACGCGCCACGGCGTCTCCACCGAAGGTGAGCGGCACAGGGGGCGCCGCCACGCCGGAACCGTCAGAGCGGTGGGCCACCGTCACGCGGCTGAGGGTGAGCTCCCGGTCACCCATCGAGTTGGAGAGGCGGATCCTCACCGCGTCTCCGCTCACCGTGCTCCGGGCCACGAAGCGGCAGGTGAAGTTGGATCCCGTGGCAGTCCCACCCGTGGACATGGCCGCGGTCCAGGCGGTTCGATAGGAGGGGGATGGCTCACCCGCCACCGCGACGGGGGCGGGCGCGCCGCCCGCCGCGTTGCCGAGCAGGCACATGCTCGCCACCACCAGGGTCAGAAGAATGCGCGGGCTCAGCGGGTACCCTCCTCATCGGCCGCCCCCGGCTGAGGGCGCGGGACAGCGTAGCCGAACGGGCGCGTCGTTCAGTGAGAGTCGTGTGCGCCGGCACGGCCGCGGCGGGCTCTCGACCGCCGCCATCGAACGGTGCCGTCCCCTCAGTGGAAATCGTGCGACGCCGGCACGGCCGCGGTGGGGCTCTCGACCGCCGCCACCTGCTCGACGACAAGGTTGAGCCGGGAACCGTCGGCCTGAAGACGCCCATCCACCATGAGCATGGGATTGAGGTTGGCAACCGACCTGGTACGTCTGGCCACCTGAGGACGAAATACGAGATCGAGATGGCCGCCCTCATCAGCAAGGGTGAAGAAGCGAAAGCCCTTTCCCGAGGAGGGCGCCTGCCGGGCGATCACCAGCCCCGCCACCCGCAGGCGGGAACCGTCGGCGCATTCCGCCACCCGGGCCAGGGGGGTGCAACCCAAGCTGTCGAGATGGGATCGAAGGAAGGAGACCGCATGGGGCCCCGTGCCCACCTCGCAGAGGGAGTACTCGGTGGCCACCCGGGTGCGCTCATCCATTGCCGTCAGGGGCGGCGCGGGGGCAGACAGCTCGACCAGGTCGCCGGGGGCGGTCTCCTCTATCGCCTTGAGCTCCCAGAGCAGCTCACGCCGGGGTCGCCCCGGCACCAGACCGTCGAAGGCGCCAACCATCACCAGGTTCTCCATTGCTCTGCGGGGCAGGCGGGTATGCCGCCAGAAGGCTGCCACCGAGCGGTTGGCCTCCGCCCGCACCGCCTCCTCACAGGCGCCGCGACCGACCTCGCCGAGGTCCCTCACATAGTTGAAGCCCAGGCGCACCGCATGCCCGTGGAGCGGCGCCCCCAGCGTTGGTGAGGGACGCCGGCCGCTCCGACGTCCACCCACGCCGACGGCCCGGCAGGCGGCGTGCACCGCCCTCTCGGCGGCCACCTCCCCCACGGTCGCCCCACGAGGATCATCGGACACCATCTCCACCGTGCATCGTGCCCGGCTGCGCCGGACGTCGACGGGGAGGGTGCGCACCCCGTGGCGCTTGCCGTCCTCGACGAGCACCGAGGGGTGGTAGAAGCCCATCGGCTGCGCGTTGAGCAGCGCACAGAGATATTCGACGGGATGATGCAGCCGCAGCCATGCCGTCTCATAGGCGGTGCGCGCGAAGGCCGCGGCATGGCTCTTGCAGAAGCCGAACTGGGCAAAGCCCGCAACACTCTTGAAGATGGTCTCGGCAATTGTGGAGTCCACCCCATGCTCTCCGCACCGCCGCACGAAGTCACCGCGTAGCTCCGCCATCTCGACATGGGAGCGATGGCGATTCATGGCCCGGCGGAACCGGTCGGCCTCTCCGGCGCCGTATCCTGCAACCTCCATGACGATGCGCAGGATCTGCTCCTGAAAGAGCACAACCCCACGTGTTTCAGACAGGATCGGCTCCAACTTGGGATGCAGATAGGTTACCGGCTCCAGCCCCTGCCGGCGGCGCAGATAGGGATGAACGGCATCACCCTGGATGGGACCGGGGCGGATGATCGCCACCTGGACGATGAGGTCGTTGAAGTTTCGCGGCTGGGACTGATGGAGCGACTGCAGCTGGGCCCTCGACTCCACCTGGAAGAGCCCAATGGTGTCAGGGGCACAGATCATGTCGTAGACGCGCTCGTCATCGAGGGCGAGCGTGTCGAGATCGGGACGCGATCCCGTGGTCTGCTCGATGAGATCGAGGCATTCGGCCACCGCGCTGAGGGTGCGCAGGCCGAGCAGGTCCATCTTGATGAGGCCGAGATCCTCGACGTCGTCCTTGTTGAACTGGACGACCACACGGCCAGGCATGGTGGCCCGTTCCACCGGGACGACGTCGATCAGGGGCTCCCCGGTCACCAGCATGCCGCCCACATGGATGCTGAGGTGACGGGGCATCCCCTCGATCTGGCCGACGAGCTCGATGAACTGGCGCCAGGGCAGTGCGGTGGCCTGGCTGTGAGCGCTCAACCCGGCCACCTCCAGGGCGTCGGCGACATCTCCACCGAACCAGCCGTCGACCGATTTGGCCAACCGGTCGATGATGGTCTCGGGAAATCCCATCGCCGCTCCCACCTGGCGGATGGCCAGCCGGGGGCGGAAGGTGACCACGTTGGCGACCATGCCCGTCCGTTCCTCGCCGTACTTGTCGTAGACATAGCGGAGGACCTGCTCACGGTGGTCGGAGGAGAAGTCGATGTCGATGTCGGGGGTCCCCTGATGGTCCTCGTGGAGAAAGCGCTCGAAAAGGAGGTCGTGGGCCACGGGGTCCACCCGGGTTATCCCGCAGAGGTAGGCGACGATGCTGTCCGCGGCGCTCCCCCTGCCCTGGCCCGGGATGCCCTTCTCGCGCGCGTATCGCATGATGTCCCAGGTGATCAGGAAGAACTCGGCGAGGCCGGTCTTCTCGATGACATCGAGCTCCCGCTGCAGGCGCGCCGCCACCTCCCGAGTGACCGGGTGGTACCTCGCCTGGACGGCCTCCTGGCAGATGCGGTAGAGGACGGAGAAGGGGGTCTCACCCCGGGGAACGGGGAAGCCCGGAAAGCGGACGTCGCTGAAATCGAGCGATACCCGGCACTGCGTGGCGAGCCACGCGGTTGTGTCGAAGGCCTCTGGATACTCCTCGAGCAGAGCCCGAAGCTCAGCACCCGAACGAATGCGGTGCTCGCGATTGGCCAGGAGCAGACCGCGGGCGGCGGCATCGTCGAGAGTGGTCCGATGGCGGATGGCGGTGAGCACATCGAGCAACGGCTTGTCACCCCGCAAGGCGTGAACCGGCAGAGATGATGCGACCAGGGCGAGGCCGGTCCGCTTCCCCAGGGCGGCGGTCTCAGCGGCGACCCAGCTGTCGGCGGGGTGTTGATGATGGGTGAGCACCAGCATCACCCGGTCGCGGCCGAAGCACTCACGGAGCCGATCGGCACCGCGGGCCGCGGCGTGGCGTTCCCCGGCGAGAAGCGCCCGAGTGAGGCAGCTCTGGGGGCCGCCGGCAAGGACGGTGCAGGCGTTCAGGGCCCCGGGCTCGACGACCGCGTCACCGTCTTTGGGAGGATCCCCGGTGAGACCGCTGATGTGAAGGCGCGGCTGACCCTTGGCACCGGCGAGCTGGGCGATGCTGATGGTGCGGCAGAGCTGGCGGTAGCCGGTTCGGTCGCGGGCGAGGAAGCGAAGCCGGGAGCCATCGGTGAGGTCCAGCTCAGCGCCGATGATGGGATGGATGCCGGCATCACGGGCCGCCGCCATGAAGGTGACCGCCCCGTAGAGACCGTTGCGATCACAGAGGCCGAGTGCGCCGATT
>JBHELP010000252.1:0-8855 GCA_046263035.1 Candidatus Dormibacteria bacterium
CGGGCGCGGGCGGCGTCGAGAAGGATGGTCACCTGCTCCCGGACCGCGCCCTGGCCCACGAAGTCGCGGAGGAGGCGGGGCCGCAGGGTGATGTCGACGGACTGGTCGTCCTGGTCCTCGTTCGGTGACGTCACCGCGGCGTCATCGGTCATCGCGACGATCCCACGGTGTCGAGGCGGCGCAGAGCGGCCCCGACCAGGGCGCCCACCGGGAGCTCGCCCTCACCGGCGACCTCGGCGACGGCGGCCCGGGCGGCGGTCTCCTTGAAGCCCAGGTTGACAAGCCCCTCGATGGCGGCGCTCACCGCCTGGTGCTCGGCCGCCGCCCGCTCGGCCGGCGCACCGCCGGCACCGACGCCGCCGCCGCCGAAGGCGTCCAGCTTGTCACGGAGCTCGAGGATGACCCGCTCAGCGGTCTTGCGCCCCACGCCGGGTACGGTGGCCACCATCGCCACATCTTCACTCCGGATGGCTCGGACCAGGGCCGGTAGCTCGGCTCGACCCATAATGCTCAGCGCCGCTCGCGGGCCGATGCGCTCCACACCGATGAGGAGGCGGAAGAGCCGCAGCTCCTCCCCGGAGAGGAAGCCGTAGAGGCGGATGGCGTCGTCGCTGACGCTGGTGTGGATGTGGAGGGCCACCTCGGCGTCGCCGGAATCGTGAAGGGAGGCGATGGTGCGCAGGTGGCAGAACACCTGGTAGCCCACCCCCGAGGCCTCGAGCACGAGCTGATCCTCATCGGTGGAGAGCACACGCCCCCGCAGCGCAGCGATCAACCTCTGCGGCCTCCCGCAGGGTGTGACGGGATCCGGCGAGGAGCGCGGGCGGCGCCCACCCCGGCGGCAAGCTGGGCACGGGCGACAAGCTCCTCGAGCCTCACCATGGAGTCCTGGGGCCTCACCCCCACGGCGGCGGCCAGCCCGGCGCGGTGGTGGTGGCACACGGCAACGGCGCAGGCGTCGGTGGCGTCGTCGGGTCCCACGATGCGCTCGACGCCCAGCAGCGAGCAGGTCATGCGGCCGACCTGTGGCTTGCGGGCCGCGCCATATCCGGTGACTGCCTCCTTGACCTGGGTGGGGGTGTACTCCGCGACGGGCACGCCGGCCCGCGCCAGGGCGCAGAGGATGACCCCGCGCGCCTCGCTGACCCTCATCGCCGTGCGTCGATTGGTGGAGAAGAAGAGCTGCTCGACTGCGGCGATGTCGGGCCGGTGGGTCGCCACCGCGGCGCCGACAAGATGAAGGAGGGCGGCCAGGCGCCCGGGGTCGCCGGTCTGGGCAGGCGTCTCCAGGCAGTCGGAGTGGATCAGCCTCAGCCGGCCGGGACGGCCGTCCACCACGGCGATGCCGGTGCGGCCCAGCCCGGGATCGACACCCAGGACGCGCACGGCTCAGCCGACCGACTGGAGGACGTCGTCGGGAATCTGGGCATTGGCATGCACCGCCTGCACGTCGTCGTGATCCTCGAGAGCCTGGAGAAGCCGGATCACCGACCTCGCCTGCCCGGCGTCCAACTCCACCGCCGTGGTCGAGCTCATGGTCACGTCAGCGAGCTCCAGGCTGTGACCACGCTCCTCCAGAATCCGACGTGCCTCCCAGAAACGGCCTGGCGCCAGGGTAATCTGAACGGCATCGCCGTCCACGGAGATGTCGCCGTCGTCGCCCACGTCGATCACGTCGAGCAGCTCCAGGGCGAGCTCGTCGAGGTCTCGTCCCGGGGCGGCGACGCGGATGAGCCCCTGTTGGGTGAACATCCAGCCGACGCTGTTGCTCTCACCGAGCGAGCCGCCGGCGTGATTGAAGAGGTTGCGGATGGCGGCGACGGTGCGATTGCGGTTGTCGGTGAGGACGTCGACCATGACGGCGACCCCATGGGGACCGTACCCCTCGTAGCGGATCTCATTGAGCTGAACGCCCTCCTTCCCCCCGGCCCCCCGCTCGATGGCGCGGGCGATGTTGTCGGCGGGCATGTTGGCCTCCTTGGCCTTCTGAACCGCCAACCGCAGGCGGAAGTTCCCCACCGGGTCTCCCCCACCCTCCCGGGCCGCGACGGTCAGCTCGCGTCCCAGCTTGGCGAAGCTCTCTGATCGCCGGGCGTCGACGATCGCCTTCTTGTGCTTGATCCCCGCCCACTTGCTGTGACCGGACATGGGCCTCCCTTACTGGACCTGTGCCGTGGACGAACAGGCGTTCACGATCGTGACGATTGTACTCGCCGCACCGGCGCCGCGCGTCACCATCACGGCACACGCCACCGGTAGGAAGAGCAGCCGGCTGCCGCACCCCGCCGCACGGGTGCTGAACGCAGCAACGCGGCATACGCCACGGTAGGGATCGGACGCCGGCTGCCGCACCTCGCCGCACGGCCGCTGGGCGTCAGCAACGCGGCACACCGCCGGGGCGGGGCCGCGAGACCGCGGGGTGGCCGGCCCAGGCGAAGCGCAGGGGACTGTCGACGGCCCGCCGGATGCCGATGCGGGGCCCGACGGCAATGGGAGGGCGTCGGCCCCGGCCGCTGGATATCACCACCCGCCCGGCGACCCCGCAGAGGTCGGCACCGTTGTCGCGGAGGTCGAGGCCCAGCCCTCGGCTCAGGTTCCCGGGCCCGCGCAACAGCGCGTTGTCGGCGATGACCGTGGCGGCCGGGGCACGGCGGCGCCCCCGGACAACCTTGGCCCCGCTCTCCACCATCGCGGCCCGCAGCAGCACTGCGCCCGCGGTCCCCGTGCCGTCGGTGACGACGTTGGCGCAGTGATGCATGCCGTAGGTGAAGTACACGTAGAGGTGGCCGGGGGGCCCGAACATGATCGCCGAGCGGGGCGTGGGACCGCGATGGGCGTGCGAGGCAGGGTCCCGCATGCCCAGGTAGGCCTCTGTCTCCACGATCCACGCCCGCACCTCATCGGCGCCGCCGGCGTCCACGGTGAGCAGGCGGCCGACCAGGTCCGGCGCCACCAGCTCGGCGGGACGGGCGAAGAAGTCCCGGCTCAGCGCGGGGCCGGAGGCCTCCCCCCTATTTCCTGATGGTGGCACCGCAGCATTCCACCAGGGCGGCAGCTATGGCCGCCTGCTGGCGGTTGGCCTCCTCGCCCCTGAGGGTGCGGTCGCCGGCTCGGTAGGTGAGCCGGAACGTCCAGCCCTTGTGACCGCCGCCAAGGCGGTCGTCCCGGTACTCGTCATAGAGCTCGACCCCCTCGAGAAGTGGTGCTCCGGCCGTCCGGATGGCGGCCAACGCGTCACCTGCCGGCGCCTCACCGGGAACCACCACGGCGAGGTCCTGGACGATGGCGGGGAACCTCGGCGGGGCCTGGTATCGGGCCACCCGTGGCACCGGGGCTGCGATGGCGTCGAGCTCGAGCTCGGCCACGAGAACCCGGCCGCGCAGATCCAGGGCGGCCACGGCGTCGGGGAGCAGCTCACCGAGGAGCCCGACGTCCGCATCTCCCACCCGGAGCCGGCCGGCACGGCCCGGCCGTAGGCCTGCGACGGTCGCGGGGGCGGCGGTGGCCGGGGCGCCGCCGAGGTCGCGGACGACCTCGGCCGTCACCGATTGGACTCGGCGTAGGGCGTCGGCCGCCGCCGCGGCATCCCCGCCGCAGTGGATCGCCATGCCGAGGAGGAGCGGCTCGGCAGGGAGGGGGGGAAGGTGGAGATCGACGCCGTCCGCCAACGAGCCGGCGGGCAGAACCCGCCGTCTCCCCTCCCAGAAGGCGCGGCCGATCTCGAAGACCGCCACATCGGTGAGGCCATGCTTGAGATTGGCGGCCAGGACCTGGCAGAGCCCGGGCAGCAGGCTCCGCCGCATCACACTCCACTCGGGGCTGAGGGGGTTGGTGATCGCCAGCAGGGGGAGGTCGTCGCCACCGACCCCCGGCACGGCGGTGGCCGGCGCCGGTGACGTGAAGGAGTAGGTGATCGCCTCGTCGAAGCCGGCGCCGGTGAGCAACTCGCGAACCCGGTCGTCCAGGGGAACCAGGGGAGCCGTCCCGGTGACCGGAAGGCGCCGGCCCGGCAGGGTGGCGGGCACCCGACCGTAGCCCAGGGCACGACCCACCTCCTCGATGACGTCCGCGGGGATCACCACGTCCCGGCGGAAGTGGGGCGGTGTGATCCGCAGGCAGCCGGGCTCCTGCTCCACGGCGAAGCCCAGGCGGGCCAGGGCGGTCGCGGCGGCGGTGGCGTCGATCGCATAGCCGAGCGTTCGCGAGAGGTGGTCGGGCGGCACATCGATGGGGGCTATGACGGGTAGCGGCCGGGCTCGCTCGTCGACGGTGTCGCGGAGCACGTGACCATGGCCCAGCTCGGCGATCAGCGCCGCCGCGCGGTTGAGGGCGAGTGGTGGCAGGGTATCACTGAGTCCCTTCTCGAAGAGGGCCGAAGCATCGGTGCGCAGCCCCATCCGCCGGGACGTGGCGCGAACGGTGAGACCGTCCCAGGTGGCGGCCTCGAGGAGCACCGAGACGGTGCTCTCAGTCACCGCGGTGTCCAGGCCGCCGATCACCCCGGCGATGCTCACGGCGCGCTCACCGGCACAGACCACGACGTCCTCCCCCGCGGCGGTCCGCTCCACGCCGTCCAGGCACATGATCACCTCCTCCCTGCCCCGCCGCACCACGATGTCGGCCGCGGGGGCGCCAGTGCTCGCCGCCTCCAGGAAGAGGTGCAGGTCGAAGGCATGCAGCGGCTCTCCGAGCTCGTGGGCGACGTAGTTGGTGACGTCGACGACATTATTGAGCGGGCGCAGGCCGATGGCCCGGAGCCGGCGCTGCAGCCACTCCGGCGAGGGGCCGACGACGACACTCTCGATGATCGCGGCGGCGAAGCGTGGACAGGCCTCGGGATCCTCGACGCGCACCCGCGCCCGGCCCCTGACCGAGGCCGCCGATGTGAGCGCCCCGGGGACAGCGAGGGGGGGCTCCTGCAGACTGTCCCCGGTGGCCGCGGCCAGCTCGCGGGCGATGCCCAGGTGACACAGGCAGTCGGGACGGTTGGTGGTCACCTCCACGTCCAGAATCACGTCGAGAGCCATCAGCTCCTGCAGCGGTTGACCGGGGACGCCGGCCTCGAGGATCATGATGCCGCCGGCATCCTCGCCGACCCCCAGCTCGGCCGCCGAGCAGAGCATGCCCGGCGACTGGTACTTGCCGCCGAACATGGCACGAACCTGGAGGGGCTCGTCGGAGCCAGGAAGCAGCGTGCCGGGAGGAGCCCAGGGGACCAGGTCTCCCACCCTCAGGTTGGACGCCCCGGTGATCACCCGGACGGTCTCACCCTCACCGGTCTGCAAGGCGGCGAACACCACCGGCGTCCTGGCCTCGGGGATGGGGTCGAGAGAGGCGACACGGGTCACCAGCACACCCTCACCACCGCGGTGAACGCGATCGACCTCGGTGCCGGACTCGACGAGGGCGCGCACCAGGGCCTCCACCGGCGCATCCAGCGCGGCGTAGTCGCGCAGCCATTCCAGCGAGACCTTCATGCCTGCCGGATGAACCTCAGGTCGTTCTCGAAGAACAGCCGGCCGTCCTCGACGCCGTAGGCCAGCTGAGCGATCCGCTCGACGCCCATGCCGAAGGCGAAGCCGCTGTAGCGGTCGGGGTCGACTCCGCCGTTGCGGAGTACGTTGGGATGGACCATGCCACTGCCCAGCATCTCCACCCAGCCGCTGCCGCGGCAGGTCCGGCACCCCTCCCCGCCGCAGGCCATGCAGCTGACGTCGACCTCCAGGGAGGGCTCGGTGAACTCGAAGTGATGGGGCCTGAGCCGGATGGCCCGCTCCGGTCCGAACATGGAGCGGGTGAAGAACTCCAACGTCCCCTTGAGGTCGCTGACGGCGACGCCCTCGTCGATGTACAGCCCCTCCACCTGGTGGAACATGGGGAAATGGGTGGCGTCGTAGTCGCGCCTGAAGGCCTTGCCGGGAACGATGACCCGGAGCGGCACTCCCAGCGCCCGCATGCTGCGGATCTGCACCGGTGATGTGTGCGTCCTGAGCACGCGGTCGGGGTCGATGAAGAAGGTGTCCTGGGTGTCCCGCGAGGGGTGCCCTGGAGGCATGTTGACCAGGGTGAAGTTGTAGCGGTCGTACTCGATCTCGGGACCTTCCACGGCGGTGTAGCCGAGATGCCCGAAAATCCGTCGGATCTCGCGCGTCGCCCGGGTCACCGGATGGATGTGGCCCCGGCGAAGCGGTGGTGCCGGACGGGTGATGTCCAGGGCCTCGTTGGCCCAGAGCCGATCGGTCTCCTCCGCCTCGAGGGCGCGGTGGCGCTCGTCGATGGCGCCGGCAACCCGCGAGCACAGCTCGTTGACGGTCTTGCCGGCCTGGCGGCGTCCCTCCGGGTCGCCGATGCTGCCCAGCAGCCTGCGCTGGACGGTGAGGAGGCCGTCGCCGCGGCCGAGGTAGCGGGTCCGGACCGCCTCCAGGCCGGCAAGGCTCCGGGCGGCGGCCGCCTCATCGAGGGCCGCCGCGGCGATCAGGTGGACGTCTTGCCCCCCCTCGCCTCCCCCGGACTCCCTCAGTGGGCGCCTTCCCCGGCGTTGGCGGCCAGAGCGGCCTTGGCCTCCTCCACCAGGGCGGCGAACGAGACCGAGTCCTGGACGGCGAGGTCGGCCAGCATCTTCCGGTTGAGGTCGATGCCCGCGCCCTTGAGGCCGTGCATCAGCTGGTTGTACGGGAGGCCGTTCTGGCGAGCGCCGGCGTTGATCCGGGCGATCCAGAGCGCACGCATGTCCCCCTTGCGCTGCTTGCGGTCCCGGTAGGCGTAGGAGAGCGAGTGCATGACCGCCTCGTTGGCGGGCTTGAACAGGCGGTGCCGGGAACCGCCCATGCCCTCGGCAAGGCGAAGCACCTTCTTATGCCGGGCGCGGGCGGTGACGCCCCTCTTCACTCGTGCCATGTCAGTCCACCCTAAAGATACGGTGCGAGGCGGGTGATCTGCCGGGAATCAGACGGCTTGACCACATGCTGGCGGTTGTAGACGCGCTTTCGCTTGCTGCTCTTGTGCTCGAGCAGATGCGACCGAAACGCCTTGCGCCGCATA
Source organism: Candidatus Dormibacteria bacterium (assembly GCA_046263035.1). Classification (GTDB taxonomy): domain Bacteria; phylum Chloroflexota; class Dormibacteria; order Aeolococcales; family Aeolococcaceae; genus JBHELP01. Next base: position 7,042 of record JBHELP010000252.1, read on the forward strand.
ACCTTGCCGGTGCTGGTTATGCGGAACCGCCTCTGAGTGCTCTTATGAGTTCGTATCTTGGGCATCTTTCTCCGGGTTCCTCTGCTCGCCGTCGGCCGGCTCCGCGACCGGCTGAACCGCGGCCCCCGTGGCAACGGGGTGACGGGCCCTGGCGGCTCGATGGCTGTCCGATGGGTGGTGGTCGGTCTTGGTCTGCTTCTTGGCCAGCGTTCTCATGATCATGATCATGGTGCGGCCCTCGACCAGCGGATTGCGCTCGATTATGGCGAAATCCTTGAGCTCCTCGGCCATCCGATCGAGAAGCTTGCGGCCGTACTCCTGATGGACCATCTCCCGGCCGCGGAACATGATCGTGAGCTTGACCTTGTCACCGTCACGGAGAAACTGCTTCACATAACCGAACTTGGTCTGGAAGTCGTGCTCGGAGATCTTCGGCCGCAGCTTCATCTCCTTGACGTTGATGTTGCTGTGCTCGCGCTTGCTCTGGTGCTCCTTCTTGATGGCCTCGAACTTGAAGCGTCCGTAGTCCATCAGCCGGCACACCGGCGGCTGGGCCAGGGGTGCCACCTCGACGAGGTCCAGCTCGCGCTCCTCGGCCATCCTCCGCGCCTGCTCGACGGGGACGATGCCCAGGGCCTCGTTGGTCTCGTCGTCGAAGAGACGGACGGACGGAATCCGGATCTGGTCGTTGATCCGGAGCTCACGAAAAGCTATGGGTTGAAACCTCCTGGGCGTGTCATGACGTCCGGCGTGGATGCCGGCGCGAGAGCATAGCATGACATTTGCTCACCGCCGGCAGCGGTGGCCGGATACGGCTCAGGGCCGCACCGCGTGGATGAGCATCTCCGCCGCCCCCCTGGAGCCGGGCACCGGCGAGTCGACGACGCCGTCCACCTCCCAGCCGGCGGCGGCAAGCCCCTGCTCCGCCGCCCGCCGTGCCCGGGCCAGCTCCATGGGGTTGGCGGGGGCCCGGGCGAGCCGCAGCTCGAACATGGGCTTTATCAGTCCGACCACATGGGCACCCGGAGCCAGGTCGACGCCGCCCAGCTGCGCCACCGCGCTGCTCAGGGAGAGGTAGGAGACGTCGATGGTCACCACCTCGACCGTCTCGGGGATCAGGGCGGGGGTGAGGACGGCGACGTTGGTGGCTTCCAGGTTGACCACGCGGGCGTCCTGGCGAAGCGAGCCGAGCAGCTGGCCATGGCCGGCATCAACGGCATAGACCCGGCGGGCGCCGGCCTCGAGGAGAACGCGGGTGAAGCCACCGGCCGCGGCCCCGACATCGAGGGCCACCCGACCGACGACGGAAATCGCAAAGGTCTCCAGGGCGGCGCGAAGCTTGACCTCGCCGCGCAGGCCCGGCGGCGGCCGCACCACCACCGAGGTGCCGGGGCGGACACGTGACCGGGGATTGGTGACGGTGACACCGTCCACCTCGACACGGGCCGCGGAAATCAGGGCGGCGGGATCGCCAAGCTCGGGACGCAGGCCGGCGACCAGCTGCGAGAGGGTCCGGGCCCGACCTGGCATGTGCCGGCAGGATCTCAGTGTGGAAAAGGGCCGGCCCAGGACATCGCGTCTTCAAGGATACGGGAAGTCGCCGCGCCCCTCCAGCGCTCAGCGCCGCCCGTCAGCGAGTCCGCCGGCGCGAAGGTGCCCGGGACTGTGCGATCCCAACACGGGTTCGCGTCCGCGCCTGGCCCGGCGAGACCTGTCCAGACTCCGCCGGCGTGAACACCCTTCAATCGGAGAGCGCCAAGGGCAGCACAACAAACCAAAAGTACAGGACACCTACAATATCGAACACTAGAAGC
>JBHELP010000253.1:0-4080 GCA_046263035.1 Candidatus Dormibacteria bacterium
CCCCCCCCCCCCCCGACTGCGAGGGTCGGCCGGGTACATGAGAGAGCGCCAGAGGTGTTGACGAGCGGCGTGGTGCAGGCCCAGCCCGCCGGTGACGTGATCGACTGGTAGGCCGTGGTCGCCGGCAGGGAGCTCGAGAGGACGACGTTGCTGGCTGCCGCATCCCCGCTGTTTCTCACGACGATGGTGTACGTGATATTGCTCCCGGCGTTGACCGTGCTGGGGGAACCGGTGTTTGTGATGGTGAGGTCGGCCGTCTGGACCGTCGTGATGGCTGTAGCGGTGTTGTTGGCCGTGTTCGTGTCGGCTGGTGTCGAGGTGACTCTGGCGGTGTTGGTGATCACCGTGCCGCTTGGCGTCATGGCGTTGATCCGGACGATCAGGTCGAACGTGACTCTACCGGCGGCGGCAAGTGTGGTGGGGTTCGCGCAGGTGATGTCGCCGGTCTGCCCCATTGAGGGCGGGGTGCAGGCCCATCCGGACGGGGAGGTGAGTGATTGGTATGTCGTGTTGTCCGGCACTCTGGTGGTTATCGTCACGGTCGACGCGGCGGCGTCGCCGATGTTGGTGAGGACGATGCTGAACTTCACGTCCCCGGGTTGGGGCGAGGCGCCCGTGGACCCTGCGGGCACGAGCGCCTTGTCGGCGCTGTTCGTCAGCTGGAGGTCGGCCCCGGCCGCGTAGGCGGCGCCCATGAGCATCGTCGAGACCACTGCGACGGTGGCGGCGACCGCACCGAGGCGCGCGCGGAGTCCGTATGTGTTCCCAGAATGAGTCGCCATTGATGTCCGCCCTCCGTAACGGCCCAAGTGGTATGTCGAAGAGTCGTGTGGGATGGGCCATCCCCGGCCGTCGCCGTCGTAAGGGTCTTACGCCCCCTGTGTCTGTTACCGATAAGTGTACAACGACATCTCATCGCCATCAATGGCACATTTACGCGGGTCGCCGTGCATACTCGGTCCTGCCGTGACCGTCGCCGAACCGCAGTTCCTTCCCGAGGACGCCCACGCCCACCTGCGCCGGCTCGTCGCCGGCTGGGGGATGCTGGCCGACCTGTGCTTCGCCGACCTGCTGCTGTTCGTGCCGGTGGCGGGGACGGGCGGCACACGCTTCACGATCCTCGGGCAGATGCGGCCCACCACGGGGCAGACCCTGCACCGCGAGGACCTGGTGGGCACGGCCATCGAGGAGGCGGACCGGCCGCTCGTGGCCCAGAGCCTGGGCTCGGGTGAGATCGTGGAAGGCGAGCAGCTGGTGGCCGACCGGGGCGAGCCGGCCCGCATCCAGTGCATCCCCGTCCGCTATGAGGGCCAGGTCATCGCCGTCCTCACCCGGGAGGCGCCGCTGAGCGTCGGGCGCCGACCGGGCGAGCTGGAGCGGGTCTACGTCGAGACCTTCGAGCGCTTCGCCCGCATGATCACCACGGGCGACTTCCCCTTCCGCACGGACGACATCACCACGGCCGAGTCTCCCCGGGTGGGCGACGGGACGCTGCTCCTCGACGCCGGTGGCCGGGTGGAGTACTCCTCGCCCAACGCGGTCAACGCCCTGCACCGCATGGGCGTCTACTCCAACGCCGAGGGGATGCGGCTGGACGAGCTCGGGGTGGAGGAGACGGCCGTCCAGAAGGCCTTCTTCGAGGGCGTGCCCATCACCGAGGAGGTGGAGCGCCGGCCGGACGTCATCGTGTCCATCCACTGCATCCCGCTCATCGAGGGCGGGGAGGTCACCGGGGCCCTCGTGCTCATGCGGGACGTCACCGACCTGCGCCGCCGGGACCGCCTGCTGATGTCCAAGGACGCCACCATCCGGGAGGTCCACCACCGGGTGAAGAACAACCTCCAGACGATCTCGTCCCTGCTGCGGCTCCAGGGCCGGCGGCTGAAGGGCGGGGAGGGCAAGACCGCCTTGGAGGAGGCCGAGCGCCGCATCCGGACGATCGCCCTGGTGCACGAGATCCTGTCCCGGGAGGCGGGCGAGGAGGTCGACTTCAACGAGATCATCGGGCCGCTGGTCCGGATGGCCCAGGAGGGCGTGCTCACGCCCCGGCCGGTCTGGTTCAGCGTCGAGGGGGACGCGGGCGAGCTGGCCGCCGAGCTGGCCACGCCGCTGGCCGTCGTCCTCAGCGAGCTGCTGCAGAACGCGGTGGAGCACGCCTTCGAGGGTTGGTCGGGAGGCGAGCAGCGGGTGGACGTGACCCTGGAGAATGACGGGTCGACCCTGCGGGTGCGGGTGCACGACAACGGCCGGGGGCTGCCGGAAGGCTTTTCCATCGACCAGTCGTCCAGCCTGGGCCTGTCGATCGTGCGGGACCTGGTGACCGGCCAGCTGGCCGGGACGATCGACCTGCGGTCCGACGGGGGGACGGTGGTGGAGCTGGCCGTCCCCGTGGCCGCGACGGAGTAGCGAGCTAGGAGGCGGCGGCCCGGCGGCGCTGCAGCCAGGCTCTGCGCAGCTTGCGGCGCTCGTCCTCCGAGGCGCCGCCCCAGATGCCCGACTCCTGGTTGGTGGCCAGAGCGAACTCCAGGCAGGCGACCTGCACCGGGCACTCCGCGCACACGGCCTTGGCCGCGGCGATCTGCTCGAGGGCGGGGCCGGTGCTCCCGATGGGGAAGAACAGGTCCGGGTCGGTGTGCCGGCAGGACGCCTGGTCCCGCCAGTCCTCCAGATCCCAGTCGATCGTCCGGGTCCACGTCAGAGCCACGGCGCTCCCCCTTCCGATCCAACGCGCCAAGTGATTTCGTTCACAAAGCCGGGATCCGCCGGGCGGCTTTGTGACCTGCGGGTAACAACGTGAGCGTACGTGGGGGTGCGAGTTTTTGCAAGCACTTTTTGGAGGTCCAAAAGGGTGATTTCCGTCATAGGACAACAGCTCACGAGCTCCTCGTCTGCTATTCCTGGGTCCATGCGTCGGGGGGCTGGCTGGATGATGTACATGGGCACGGCGGCCACCGTCCTCGGGTTGGGCAAGCTCCATGCCAAGTACATCGGCCACTACGAGCTGCACACCTCGGAGCAGTTCGCCTGGTCACTGGCCTACATCGCGCTCCTGTGCGTGTTCGCCTACGGCATGGGCCTGCCGGATGTCCCCACCAACGCCGGCGAGGCCTTTTCCTCGGCCGCCCTGGGTACGGTGGGAGCGGCTGTCGTCATCTCTGTCTTCCAGCTCGTCCTGGGCAGTCTCCTCCTACCGCGGTTCGTGGTCTTCTCTTCGGCGGTCCTGCTGGTGCCGGGCTGGATGACCGCGGCGTTCATCGCCCATCGGGGGGGCCAGCGGCAGGCTGGCCGAGACCGCGTGGTCGCGGTGGTGACGAAGGACGACGCCGCGGTCCTGGCCGAGGAGCTGACGCGGGCGCCGGAGCGACCGGCGAGCCTGGTGCGGGCGCTCACCATCGATGAGGCCGTGATGCGCACGGCGGTCGGCCCAGCGTTGCTCGAAGCCGCCGCCACCGCGCGGGCCACCGTCCTGGTCCTCGACCGTCACGCCCAGGCTGACGACGAGGTCCTGGCTCAGGCAGCCCGGCTGCACGAGCAGGGCATGCGCGTCCGGGCGCTGTCGTTCTTCTATGACGAATGGCTGGGCAAGCTGCCCATCGCCGAGCTCGAGCGCATGTCGCTCATGTTCGATATCCGCGAGGTGCACCGGGCTCGCTACAGCCGGGCCAAGCGGACGTTCGACATGCTGCTGGCGCTGGCCGCGCTGCCCATCCTCTTGGTCGTCACGCCGCTCGTCGCCCTCGGCAACATGGTGGGGAACAGAGGTCCGCTCTTCTTCCGGCAGCCGCGGGTGGGCCGCGACAACGTCGAGTTTCCCATCTGGAAGTTCCGCACGATGCGCCCACACGCCGGCGGCCCGTCGCACTGGACGACGGCGGACGACCCCCGGATCACGCCCTTTGGCCGGTTCCTCCGCCGGCGCCACATCGACGAGCTGCCCCAAGTGCTCAACCTCCTCAAAGGTGAGATCGCCATGGTGGGTCCCCGGCCCGAGCAGCCGCAGTACGTCGAAGAGCTCACCGAGAAGATCCGCTTCTACCGCTTGCGTCACGTGGTGCGACCCGGCATCACCGGCTGGGCCCA
>JBHELP010000254.1:0-3816 GCA_046263035.1 Candidatus Dormibacteria bacterium
TCAAACCGGCCGGATCGCCCTCAGTTCGCACAAGACCCGCACCTCTTCACCACCTCCAACCCCCTCACTCCTCCACCCTCCAGACCCGACGCCCACGGAGCCTCCCCGAGACGTCGGTCCTGACCGGCGCCCACGCAGGCCACCCTCAGACGTCGGACCTGACCGGTACCGGCTCGAGCGCGTGGGGCGGTACCCGGAGCACGCGAGCCGCGAAGCTCGGCAGGTACCAGTTCCAGCGGCCGAAGAGGGAGACCAGGGCCGGCACCAGTAGGGCCCGGACCACGGTGGCATCCAGAAGGATGCCGGCGGCCAGGCCGGTGGCGAGGATCTTGACGTCGGTCTGCGGACCCGAGGACAAGGAGAGGAAGGCGAGGAAGAGGATCAGCGCCGCGCAGGTGACCAGCCGCCCGGTGCGGCCGATGCCGCGGATCACCGCCTCGTTGGTGGAGCCGGTGGCGTCGTACTCCTCGCGCATCCGGGCCAGGATGAAGACCTCGTAGTCCATCGACAGCCCGAAGAGGAAGGCGAACACCATGACCGGCACCCAGACCGTGATGGCATGGGTGGCGTCGATGTCCCAGATCAACTTGCTGCCGTGGCCGTCCTGCCAGACCAGAACCATGATCCCGTAGGCGGCGGCAACGCTGACGACGTTGAGCAAAACCGCCTTGAGCGGAAGCACGATCGACCGGAAGGCCCGTGCCAGGAGCAGGAAGGTGATCACCACGATGAGGCCGATCATCAGCGGGAAGTTGCCGTAGACCTCGCCGATGAAGTCGGCGGTGAAGGTCCCGGTGCCGCCCACATGCACCTCGCCGGGCAGCGAGCGGATCGTGGCCTCGACGGTATGGATGAGGTCGCGGCCCTCGGACGAGCTGAGGGCGATGGCGGGCACGGCCACCGCCAGGGCGGTGCCACCCCGGCTCCAGTGCTCACCGTCCGGCGCCATCGCGCCGCGAATCCCGGCAATCCCGGCGAGGGCCGTCGCGGCCGCATGGGGATCGCTTCCCCGGGCGACGACCTCGAAGGGCTCGATGGGCCCCGGTCCGATGCCCGCCCGGTCGAGGGCGAGCAGGGCATCGTGGGCCTCCCCGGACTGGGCCAGTGTCTCGGCCTTGGGAATGCCCACCACGATGGTGAAGGTGGCCGCCACCAGGGCGGTGAGGATGGCCAGAGCGCCGATGGCGGCGACCACCCGGCGGTGGACGATCCCCTGGGCCCAGCGGGTCCAGCCGCGGCTGGCGATGCCCTCCCGGCGGATGCGCGGCCAGTCCACGCGGGGGCCGATGGTGGCCAGGATCACCGGCAGCAGGGTGATCGACACCAGCACGCTGATGAAGGGGATGAGCATGCCGCCCACGCCGATGCTGCGCAGGAAGGGCACCGGTATCACCACCAGGGCCAGCAGGCCGATGCCGACCGTCGTGCCGCTGAAGACCACCGCCTTTCCGGCCGTCTCCATGGCGCGCTGCACTGCGGCGACATTCTCGAGCCCGTGGGCACGCTCCTCCCGCCAGCGCACCACCACCAGAAGCGAGTAATCAATGGCCACGCCCAGACCGATCAGGGCGACCAGGAACTGCACGATGAAGGAGACCTCGGTGATGGTCGTCAACCCCCAGATGAGCAGGAAGGTGGTGAGGATGGAGCAGATGGCGATGACCAGCGGGACCAGGGCCAGGAAGGAGGCGAAGACGAAGGCGAGGATCAGCAGTGCGCCGATGCCTCCGATGAGGGTCTCGGCGAGCACGCCGGGACCGGCGCTGGACTGGGCGCCCTCCGGATTCTCGAGGTCCTCGAAACCGGTGAACCGGACCGGCGCACCGCCGACCATCGCCCCCCGGGCCGCGTGCTTGACGAGGTCGTTCTCGGGGGGCGGTGTGGCTCCCGCGAAGCGCGTGAAGATGAACCCGTAGGTGGTCCCGCCGTCCTTGGAGACAAAGGTCCGGTCACCGGTGGAGGCGAAGGAGACGATCCGCGCCGAGGGGGCGGCCTGCTGCATGGCGGCGAAGGCGGAGCCCAGCTGGTCTCGAACGCCCGGGCTGTCCACCGTGGTCCCCGCCGGCAGGGTGACGACGGGGACCATGGGCGCCTCGTCCCCGCCGTTGCCATAGACGCGATCGAGAACGATGTTGGCCTTGTAGCCCTCGCTTCCCGGTAGCGAGAACTGTGCCGAGAGCGCACCCACGGCGCTGCTCACCGAGACCATGGCGATGGCGGTGACGATCACCCAGAAGGCGACCACCCACCGCTTGTGGGCGAGGACGAAGCGCGTGATGCCAGCCAATTCCCTGCCGCCTTCTGGCCGGCGTGGCTCCCAGGGCCACGCATCGCCGCGGATGATACGGCGACCCGCCACCCGCACTCAGGGCTCAGGGTCACGCGTCCCCGGAGCCCTGCATCCGGCTTGGAGCAGCGTGACGACCATCGAGGACCATCGAGGAGCTGCTCAACGCCGGGTTGAGGGCGGTATCACGCTCGCAGCAGGGCTGTGGACCATCGCAGCGCGGCCGTGACCCCCTCCTCGACAAGCGGCTGAGCGAGCAGCCACAGGCTCGTCATCGTGTAGGCGACCATGGCGATGACCCAGGGAGCCTCCGACCGGCGCGCCAGCCCCACGGTTCGCGCCGCCCTCCCGAGGAACCGGTGGGCCATCACCACCGCGGCGATGTGCACGCCGATGATGAGGGCCACCTGGAGGTACCAGACGACTCCCGAGGGCAGGATGTTGGCATTGATCGCGTAACTGTCGTCGAAGGGGGCGGGCAGCAGGTGCCATCCCAGCCCGGCGGGATTGCCGGCCAGAGGGATGAGCAGCTGGCCGTTGATGGCGATGTATTCGGCGTTGTGAGCGATCAGGTAGCCGAGGGCGATGGGCAGCAGCGAGGGCAGCAGCCCGGCGAGGACCTGGATGACCGAGTGAGGCATCCGGCCGACCGCCCGGACGGCGGCGGCGAATCCGCCGAAGAGGGCCCAGGCGACCAGCAGCAGCACCACCAGCGCCATGGTGGTAAGGGCCAGGTAGGGCGCTGTTCCAGGAGCGATCCCCAAGGGTAGATGACCGCGCGCGGACCTCCAGGCGTCCGTGGTGAGCAGCCCGTCAAAGGAGACCGATACCAGTAGGAGGAGTACGAAGGTGATCCGGCTCACACTGGGTTCGAAGGGAGCCCGAAGGCCGCCGCCGAAGCCGCGCGGACCTGGCGCGCCGAAGCGGAACAGTCCCAGCCGGCCCCAGGTGCCGAAGAGCACGGAGAAGATCTCACCGCGGGCAAGCCAGGCGTCGGCACCGACGATGACGCCGCCGGCCGCGCTGAGCAGCGCGTAGGCGAGAAGACCCCACGCCGTCACCCTGGGAACGGTCGCCAACGCGTTGAACACCAACTCACCGGTGGCGACAACGAAGAAGAGGATCACGGACGGCCACCAGCCGAGCCAGTCCGGCCAGCGCACGGCCGGGCCGCCCAGGAGCCGGCGGCGCACCGCATCCCGATCGGCCAGGCGGGCCAGCCCCGCGAAGGGGTTCACCGTCGCCGTCCAGTTGCCGAGCAGGGCACAGGAGATGGGCATCACCACCCAGATGAGCAGCCAGAAGGCCGTGGAGATGATGTTCTCACCGGGCTCCTGGGAACCGGCCCAACCGGAAAGCATCAACAGCAGCAGGACCAGGGCGGCGATGGAGGCACCGATGCGTGATGCCGGTGGGGGCGCCTCCTCTCGATGCGAGGATTCGACGTCTGCCGCCGCTTCGGGCCCCACCGCGCGTGGCAGCACCAGCAGAAAGGAGACGAACACCACCACGGCGCCACCGACGATGAA
>JBHELP010000255.1:0-9717 GCA_046263035.1 Candidatus Dormibacteria bacterium
GCACGATCCGGTGCTCATGGATGTGGTCGCCCTCAACGAGCTCGCCGTCAAGGCACAGGGGGTGAGCGTGGTCCGAATCCGAGTGGAGGCGGAGGGTGATCTCCTCGGTGAGTTCGACTGCGATGGCGTGGTGGTTGCGACGGCGACGGGGTCAACCGCCTACGCCCTCAGCGCCGGAGGCCCGCCCATCGACCCCCGGGTGCGGGCGCTGGTGGTGGTGCCGCTCGCACCCCACGCCGTGATCACCCGCGGCGTGGTCATTCCCGAGGCGCTCGCGGTGACCATCTGTACCCGGCGCGGCCGGGTAAACGCCGCCGCCGATCGCCGTCCCGAGGTGGCCCTCCCCGACGGGGCCCGGCTCACCGTGCGCGCCGGTCCCGACCTCCATGTGGTGCGTTTCACGGGCGCGCCAACCTTCCTCGGGCGCCTGCGCGAGAAGCTGCATTTCGGCATGCCGCTCAAGGGGCCCGACCGCCTCGGCAGAACCACCGATCCGTCCGGCGGGCCTACCTGATGGGGTTGGTCGAGCTGCGCATCAACGATCTCGCCGTTATCCGGGAGGCCCGCATGGAGCCCGGTCCCGGGTTCACGGTCGTGACCGGGGAGACTGGCGCCGGCAAATCGGTCTGCATCAGCGCCCTCCGGCTGGCCCTGGGGGGGCGGGTCGACGGCGATCTGATCCGGCCGGGCGCCGGTGCGGCCCGGGTGGCGGCTGTTTTCGACAATGTCCCGGCCCCGCTGCAGGTACGCCTGGAGGAGCTGGGCATTCCCTCTGATGATGATCTGCTCACTCTGAGCCGGGACCTGCCCGCCGGCGGTCGGTCGACCGCCCGCGTGAATGGCGCGCTGGTGAGCCAGGCCGCCCTGGCCGAGGTCGGCGACGGGCTTGCCGAGGTCACCAGCCAGGGCGCCAGCCAGAGGCTTCTCCAGCGGGCGTGGCAGCGCCGGCTGCTCGATGCCCACGGGGGACCGGAGCTCACCGAGGCACGCGACGAGATGGCCCGGAGGCTGGCCGGCTGGCGGGAGGCCGAGGCGGCTCTGAGCATGGCCATGCAAGCTGCCGAGAGCGGAGCGGACGGCGTCCTCCGGGCCCGGGAGTGCATCGAGCGGCTCCAGCCGCTCGGCCTCACCGAGGGTGAGGACACCCGGCTGCTGATGGAGGCGGAGCGCCTGCGCCATGCGGCGGGCATCAGCACCGCAGCGGAGTCCATACGTGTCGCCGGGGGTGGCGGTGACGATCTCACCGGCGCGGCGGATCTCCTCGCCGCCGCCGTCGACCAGGCGCGTCCCCTTGCCGGAGTCGACCCGGCCCTGAGAGCTCTGGTGGAAACGACGTCAGGGCTCATCCACGCTCTGCGCGACCTCGCCGCCGATGCTCGAGCCTGTGCCGAGGCCGTGGCTCTGGACGACACCCGCCTCGCCGCCGTGGAGGAGCGACTCGACACCCTCGCCCGGGTTCGCCGCCGGTACGGGTCCCTGGAGGCTGCGCTGTCCGCTCTGGCCGAGGCCGAGGAGATGCTCGCCGGGTCCGAGAGCTCCGGCACCGACTTCGGTCGGTTGCGGGAACGCCTGGAGGCCTGCCGGCGAGATGCCGTCGCCGCCGCCGAGGCACTGGGTGCGCTGAGGGCGTCCGCGGCCGAGCGTCTCCAGGTCGCCGTGGAGCGCCGCCTGCATCTCCTGGAGCTGCCCCATGCCCGGTTTGAGATTGGCCTGCGCAGTGTGCCCGACCCGCACGGGCTCGATCTGGGATCGGGCCCGGTGCGCTGCACGGCCCAGGGGGCGGAGGAGGTCGAGTTCCGCCTGGCCGCCAACCCCGAGGGCGATCCTCGTGCGCTGGACGCGGGACCCTCCGGAGGGGAGCTGTCACGACTGGCCTTGGCCCTGGGGTCCGTGGTGTCGACCGACCAGGGATCGCTGCTCGTCCTCGACGAAGTCGACAGTGGCATCAGCGGTGAGACGGCGGCACGAGTTGGCGATGTCCTCGCCGACATGGGGCACCGGCGACAGGTCCTGGCGGTCACCCATCGGTCGGAGATCGCGGCCCGTGCGGGTGCCCACCTCCTGGCCGTGAAGGAGGAGCGCGAGGCGGGGACGGAGACACGCATCCACCCCCTGCGGGACGAGGCTCGCAGGCGGGAGATCGCGCGGCTGATGTCGGGTCGCAACACCCGGGCGACCCTGGCCAGAGCGGCCGAGCTCCTGCTCGAGGGGACGCGGGCGTCGACTCCGTTCTCGGCGGCATCATGAGCGCGGGTGGCGCCGGGCGTGAGCCGTCGACAGGCAAGGACACCGTACTGTGGGTCGATCTGCCCGGCTACCGGGGTCCGCTGGAGAAGCTGGTGAACGGCGCCCAGCGTGGGGACATCGACCTCAGCCGCATACCGGTGGCGGAGATCACCGGCGAGTTCCGGCGCCGGGTGTCTGCCGGCGATTCCCAGGAGCCGTCACTCACCGAGGTGGCCGACTTCCTGACTCTGGCGGCCCGGCTGGTCGCCCTCAAGGCCGGCGCGCTGCTTCCCGAGAACTCGGAGCCGGAGGCCGAGGAGGAGGGCGATCCCGAGATGGAGGCCGGACGCCGCCTCGCCGAGTATCGGCTCTTCACCGTGGTGGTCGACAGCCTGCTCAGCGATGCGGACGAGGGCTATCAGAGCTTCCTCGGGCTGGTCGCTCCCGAGGTGGTCCCCGTCGAGCGCCTGCGCGTTCCCCCCGCGCGCCTGCTCGCGGCTCTTCGCTCTGTGGTGGAGCGGCTGGCCGAGGAGCCACCACTGCCGCTCGGCCTGGTGACCTTCTCGGTGGCCGAGATGGCGACGCGCCTGCGCGGCCGCCTGGCCGGAGGGGCCACGCTGGCTTTTGAAGAGCTCTTCGCGGGCATGACAGCCCGGCTGGAGGTGGTGGCCTGCTTCCTGGCTCTTCTCGAGCTGCTCAGCTCGGGTGACGCCTCGGTCGAGCAGCCCCGCGCCAGCGGGCCGATCCTGGTGACCGGCCGTGCCTGACGGCACGGCCCCGGCGGTGGAGGCGCCGGCCGACAGCACGTCCCCGGCGGTGGAAGCAGCGGCCGAGAGCACGTCGCCAGCGGTGGAGGCAGCAGCCGACGGCACGTCGCCGGCGGTGGAGGCGCCGCTTGCCGGCACGGCGCCGGTGGCGCAGTCGCCGCCGTCAGAGCCGGCCACCCCGTCGGAGGACCAGCGCCGCTCGGACATCGTCGCGGCACTCGAGGCCGTGTGCTTCTCGCTGAACCGCCCGGTCGCCGTGAGCGAGGCCACAGCAATCCTGGCCTGCCACGCCGAGGACATCATCGTGGCCGCGGAGGAGCTTGCCGCGCGCCTGCGGGGGAGCGGCATGATGCTGCAGCGGCACGCCGATCAGCTCCAACTGGTCACGCGGCCGGAGGTTGCCTGGGCGGTGCAGCGGGCCCTCAACCCCGAGCGCCCGGGCCGGCTGAGCCGGGCCGCCCTGGAGACGCTGGCGATCGTTGCCTACCGCCAGCCGGTGACGCGGGCGGGGATCGAGGCCATCCGCGGTGTCGGCTGCGAGGCCGTCCTGGAGAGCCTGGAGCGACGCGGTCTGATCACCGAGGTCGGCCGCCAGGAGTCTCCGGGGCTGCCCCGGCTGTTCGGCACCACCCTCCGCTTTCTCCAGATGGTGGGTCTCGAACACGTGGGCGAGCTGCCGCCACTTCCCGCCGGCCTCGTCATCCCCCACCTCGATGGCGAGCCGACGACCTCCTCCAGCCTGTGAGCGGTCCCAATGCTCCGCCGACCGAACGACTGAATCGATTCCTGGCCCGCAGAGGCATCGCCTCACGTCGGGGCGCCGACGGGGTCATCGCCGCCGGCCGGGTCTCGGTCAACGGCAGCCCGGCCGCCGTGGGCGCCGTGGTCGACCCCCGGCATGATGAGGTCACCGTTGATGGGACGCGGCTGCCGGCCGCCCAGGCGATGGTGACGCTGATGGTCAACAAGCCCGCCGGTGTGGTGAGCACCCGTCATGATCCCCGGGGAAGACCGACGGTCATGGGCCTGGTCGAGGGCATCCCCGGACTGGTGCCGGTGGGACGACTGGACAGTGACAGCCGCGGCCTGCTCCTGATGACAACCGATGGTGAGCTGGCCCACCGAGTCACCCATCCTCGCTTCGGCGTCACCAAGCGCTATCTCGTCGAGGTGGCGCAGCACATCACGCCCGGACACCTGCTGCGACTTCGGCGGGGCGTGAGGCTCGAGGACGGGCCGGCGCGGGCCCTCAGCGCCCGGCGGGTCTCGGCGCGGCTGATCGACCTGCAGATGGGGGAGGGGCGAAAACGCGAGGTTCGCCGGCTCTGCGCCGCCGTCGGCCTGGACGTGGTCGACCTGAGCAGGATTGCCATCGGTCCCCTGGAGCTCGGCGAGCTCGCCGAGGGGACGGCGCGCCCGCTCCGGGCCGAGGAGATGGCGGCCCTCGACGCGGTGCTGCAGCCACGGCCGCGTCGCTGATGCCCGGGGCGGCGAGGGTGATGCCCGGACAGCGACCGTGATGTCACGGACGGTGACCATCGACGGCGCCTCGGGCAGCGGCAAGACCACGCTGGGCGGCCGCCTTGCCGGCGCCCTCGGGCTACCGCTTCTCGACACCGGGCTGTTCTATCGCGGCGTCATGGTGGCCGCGGTCCGCGCCGGCCTGACCGACGCCGACCCCGATCGACTGGCGGAGCTGGCCCGCCGGACGCGGGTCGAGATCGACACCGATCCCCGGCTGGTGGACGATGATGCCGCCACGCTGGTCGACGGAGCCCCGGCCGGCCCCGCCCTCCGAGATCCCGCCCATGCTCTGCTCCTCTCGAGGCTGAGCGGCGTGCCCGGAGTGCGCCAGGCCATCCTCGGCGCCCAGCGGGAGCTTGGCGCCGGCGGCGTGGTCGCCGTCGGCCGGGACTGTGGCACCGTGGTATTCCCGAATGCTCCGGTCAAGCTGTTCCTCCGCGCGTCCGAGGACCTGCGGGAGGGGCGTCGCCGTGCTCAGCTGCTGGAGGCGGGACGGGCCGTGAGCGGGGACCTCCTCCGCGGCGAGATCGGCGGCCGCGATGCGCTTGACGCGGGACGGGAGCTGTCACCGCTGCGGCCGGCCGACGATGCCCACATCATCGACAGTGGTGCCGAGAACATCGAGGAGATGGTGGCCACCGCTCTCAAAATCTGCGCTGAGGCCGGTCTGACCGGCTAGCGGTTCCTACAATCGCCTCGATGCCGTCCGGGTCAAGCTTCGTCGCCTTCGACCTGGAGACCACCGGCATCTCCCCCAAACGAGACCGGATCATCGAGATCGGAGCGGTCCGCTTCGACGCCGAGAACCGCATCACCGGAGAGCTCGACCTCGTGGTCAACCCGGGGATCCCGGTCCCCCTGGTCATCCAGCGTCTGGTGGGGCTGACCGACGCGGACCTGAGTGAGGCGCCCACCCCGGTCGAGGCGGTCGCCCAGCTCGCCGACTTCTCCGCAGGTGCCCACCTCGTCGCCCACGGCGGGGCCTTCGACATCGCCTTCTGCAGCCTGGTGCTACCCGAGGAGTTCCGCCATCGGCCACTCATGGACACCCTGGAGCTGGCCCGGATACTCCTCCCCACAGCCCCCAGCCACAGCCTCCCGCTGCTGAGCAGGGCGCTGGGCCTGGGGCATGAGCGGCCCCATCGGGCACTCAGCGATGCCGATGCCACGCGCCAACTTCTCCTCCACCTGGTGGCGGCGGCGGCGCACCTGCCGGGTCCGGTGCTGGCCTCCATGCGTGAGGTGGCGGCACGGGCTGGGAGCCCGCTGCGGACGTTCCTAGCCGACGTGGTCGCCGGCGACGGAGCCGCGACCGGGCCACCCCGGGTCGCCGCCGGTCCCCGCCGGGTCTCCCTGGGAATGATCGGCACGGACACGGATCGCCTCGATGTGGCAGCGGCTGCCTTTTTCGCCCCGGACGGCCCCCTGGCTCGCCGCAGGCCAGGCTATGAGTACCGCGACGCCCAGCAACAGATGGCCCGGGCGGTTGCTCAGACGCTGGCGCGGAGCGGCCGCCTTCTCGTCGAGGCGGGGACCGGTGTCGGCAAGTCCCTGGCCTACCTCGTGCCTCTGGCGCTATGGGCCTCCGGAGGAGGAGGCCGCGCGGTGGTGGCGACCAACACCATCACCCTCCAGGAGCAGCTGGTGGAGGTGGACCTGCCCTCGCTGCAGGCTCCCGCCGGAGAGCCGGAGGGTCCGACGGTCGCCTACGCCATGCTCAAGGGCAGACGGCACTACCTGAGCCTGCGCCGCTGGGAGCGTTTTCTGGGCGGTGGCGTGACCGGCTCCGGCAACGTCGTCGACCTAGACACCGTGCGCTTCACCCTCAAGCTGCTCGTCTGGCTTGCCGAGACCCACACCGGGGATCGGGCCGAGCTTCGCCTCACCACCGAGGAGGAGCTGCTCTGGCGCCGGGTGGAGTCGGATCCCGGGGATTGCCTGGGCCGTGCCTGCTCCAATTGGGGAACCGCCCGGTGTTTCATGGTGGCGGCCCGCCGGGCGGCCGATGCGGCGTCGTTGGTGATCACCAATCACGCCCTGCTCCTCTCGGATGCGGAGGCCCAGGGCCGCATCATCGCGCCATTCGAGTCCCTGGTGGTGGACGAGGCCCACCACCTTGAGGCCTCGGCGACGAGCCAGCTGGGCGTCCGGCTCCGAGCTCTCGACATCACCATCGTGCTCGACCGGCTGCCGCCGGCCTCGGAGCCCGAGCTCACCGCCGCCCTCGAGGCGTGCCGGGAGGCGGCTCACCGTCTCTTCGGCGAAGCCAAGGGGTTCGCCGGCCAGAGCCTGGGCGGCGAGCATCCCGGCAATGGCGTGGTGGGGCTCAGCCCGGAGATTCGCCAGGGGCCGCACTTCACCGCCGTCCTTCGGGCCGCCCATCACGCGGTGGCCGCCCTGCGAACCTGCGCTCGAGCCCTCGCCGAGGCTCGCGGGCGGGCGCCGGTTCAGGTTGAGCTTCTTCCCCAGCCGGAACGGCTCGACGATGAGCTCGCCGCCGCCGCCGCGGCGCTGGAGGAGCTGGCCCTGAGTATCGACCGGGTCCTCTGTGCACCCAGCCCCGATAACGTGGTGTGGGTGGAGCTGCGGGCTGAGCAGGCCGAGCTCCGCAGCGCCCCGGTCTCGGTCACCGAGGCCCTCCAGGAATCCGTGTTCGGTCGAGTCGACGCCGCCGTGCTGACCTCGGCCACGCTGACCGTGGCAGACAGCTTTGAGTTCGTGCGGGAGCGGGTGGGCATCGGGGCCGGCGCCGAGGAGCTGGCCCTGGCCTCGCCCTTCGACTATTACGCGCAGTCGGTCTGCATCGTCCCCGCCGACATCCCCCCCTACGACGACGCCGGCTACGAGCCGGCCCTGGCCGCGCTCCTCGGCGACCTGGCCACGCGACTGGGCGGCCGGACCCTGGCCCTCTTCACCGGCTACGGGCCGCTGCAACGAGTGCACCGGCTGGTCGCCGGCCGCCTCGACGGTGAGGGCATCGCCGTGATCGGGCAGGGCATGGACGGAACGCGCCGCCAGATCCTCCGCAGCTTCATGGACCATCCGAGGACACTGCTGCTCGGCACCAGCTCCCTCTGGGAGGGCGTGGATCTGCCCGGCGACATGCTCCACTGCGTCGTCATCGCCAAGCTACCCTTCGCCGTGCCCACGGATCCCCTCGTCCGCGCCCGCAGCGAGCGGTTGCGGGACCCCTTTTCGGAATACGTGCTGCCGATGGCCGTGCTGCGTCTCAAGCAGGGGTTCGGCCGGCTCATCCGCTCCGAGGGCGACCGCGGTGCGGTGGTGCTGTGCGACTCGCGACTGACCACCCGGGACTATGGCGCGCGCTTCTTCGAGACCCTTCCGCCCGCCGAGGTGCGCCGTTGCGGCCTCGCCGAGGCGGGGCGGATCGCAGCCGATTTCGTGGGCATCGGAGCCGGCTCCTCATGAGCCTGTGCGGATGAGCCTGTGCCGGGCGGCCCCACACAGACCCGTGGGCTGGAAGGGCATGGGCGCCGATGCCCCGTGGACCGGCCGAGACGCTGCAATCGCACAATGGTGGCGTGGACACCCCCAGACGGCCGGCCTCGGGCACGCTCCATATCGTGGCAACGCCCATCGGCAACCTCGAGGACATCACCCTGAGGGCCCTCCGTGTGCTCCGCGAGTGCGACCTCGTGGTGGCCGAGGACACCCGACGCACGCGCCGGCTGCTGACCGCCCACGGCATCGCCCGGCCAATGACATCGCTGCCCGCCTTCGACGAGGGGCGCCGGCTGCCGGCCATCCTGGCGAAACTGGAGGCGAGAGAGACCCTGGCCCTCTGCACCGACGCGGGGACTCCCGGGGTCAGTGATCCGGGGGCGGCCCTGGTCCGGGCCGCCCTGGCGGAGGGCCATACGGTGGTCCCCGTTCCGGGAGCGTCGGCGGTGCTGGCCGCACTCGCGGGTAGCGGTATGAGCGCGGACAGCTTTTGTTTCCTCGGCTTCCTGCCTCGAACCCCCGGTAAGCTCCGGCGCACCCTGGAGCGGGCCCTGGAGGGCGAGCACACCGTCGCCTTTTTCGAATCGCCGCTGCGCCTGGCCCGCACCCTGCGCCTGGCCGGTCCGGTCATCGGTCAGCGCCCGGTGGTGGTGGCACGGGAGCTCACCAAGCTGCATGAGTGCTTCATCTCCGGGACCGCCGACGAGCTGGCCGCCCGGCTGGCGGCCGTGCCCGTGCGGGGCGAGTGCACCATCCTGGTGGGCAGCTGACGACGTGGGCCGCCCCTTCTACATCACTGCCGCCATCGACTACGTCAACGCCTCCCCGCACCTGGGCACTGCCTACGAGAAGATCGGCTGCGACGTGCTGGCCCGTCACCGCCGTCTCCGCGGCGACACGGTGCGGTTCACCATGGGAAGCGATGAGCACAGCCAGTCGGTCGAGCGCACCGCCCGGGAGCGTGGCGAGAAGCCCGAGGAGTTCTGCGCCCGCCAGGCGGAGGTTTTCCAGCGGACGTGGGATGCCTTCGACATTCATCCCACCGCCTACGTGCGCACGGGGAGCGACGAGAACCATGCCAGCACCGACCTCTTCATGCAGGCCCTGTACGACGCCGGACACATCTACCGGGCGCCGTATCGTGCCTGGTTCTGTCCCTCCTGTGAGCGCTTCTACACCGATCGGGAGATCAGCGACGGCCTATGCCCGACCCACGGCAGGCCGGTGGAGTGGGTGGAGGAGGACAACTACTTCTTCCGGCTGAGCCACTTCCAGCAAGCGCTTCGCGAGCACTTCTCGAACGACCATGGGTTCCTGGTTCCGGAGGCGCGCCGCAACGAGATACTCAACGTCATCGACGGGGGACTCGAGGACATCAGCATCTCGCGCAGCTTCACCTCGTGGGGCTTCCCGCTTCCCTTCGATGCCTCGCAGGTGGTCTACGTCTGGTTCGATGCCCTGCTCTCGTACGTCACCGGCATCGGTTATGCCACCGACCGGGCCATGTTCGACACCTTCTGGCCCGCCGATGTGCATGTGATCGGCAAGGACATCACCCGCTTCCACGCCGTCATGTGGCCGGCGATGCTCATGGCCGCCGGGCTGCCGCTGCCCCGCCGCATCCACGCTCACGGGTGGGTGACGCTGGGAGGGCAGAAGCTGAGCAAGACGCGGGGCGTCTTCATCGATCCCATGTCCCTCATCGAACGCTTCGGCAGCGACGCGGTGCGCTGGGTGC